>DAOUMG010000079.1:0-15064 GCA_034411935.1 Dehalococcoidaceae bacterium | reverse complement strand
GTAACGCCGGCGGTATCCGAAAGGGCGTTATAAGTTCCGGTTACATCCCAGGTGCCTTCGTTAGCGGCGGTCAGGACATTATTTGTGAAGCTGCCGGCACCCGATGTAAAGGTGGTCTCGGAGGTAACGTCCCAGCTGTTGCCGTAATCGTCATGGGCGGTGGCGGTATAAGCCAAGGTCTCACCTACCACCAGGGACTCTCCGTCGGGGGCGATGGTGATTGAGGTAGCCGGGCCGGGTGCGTGAGGGATAACCGTTATATAGATATCGCAGCCAGCGCCTGATGCTTCTTTATATTTAAGCTTTATGCTATAGGTCGCAAGGCTAGCGCCTACAGGTACACTAATTGTTACACTAATTGTTTCAGAAGTACCCGTGGCTACAAAAGATGAAGGGGTACCAACCCAGCTTGCTGGTATCTTGGTTCCCCCAATACCGACCAGTTGTAGATTATAAGTTCCGCCGGCCGTCAAACCATTCATAGTAAGGCTAAAGGAATAGCTGCTGCCTACTTCTACATCCTGGGTAACACTGCTGGGGATGTATTCGTTACCGGCCTGTACCGGCGTCGCCACCGGTAGCATGACACCCAGAACCAGCATCAGAGCCATAAAAGGTAATAGTACTTTTCTCATATATCTATGCCCCCTTTTAAAGACAATTCCTATCTATTCTTCACTATATTAGTCGCATAATCCTTAGAAATCCCTCAAAAGTACTATTACCAAGGTACTAAAAAGTACGCGGGTACTATTACCAATAACTACTTATCAAAGTACTAATACACGATATTAAAGCTGGTTATCTTATGGGACGATTAGATAGGAATGAATAAGATAATTATATTTATAGCACTGCTCACCGTCGTTCTGGTGCCACTTTTTACGGGAATAAACGCAACCGGCCAGCAACCCGACTATGTAAACGGCTCGGTATCAAACGCAACCGGTTTATCCGAGAACGATTCTTTTGCTAATATAGAAGCTACGTATAATATATCGTCAATATCTGCTACCGGCTTTATACCAAACGACCAATACATGACCTTGCAGTGGGCGCTAGAAAGCATCGGGATATCTGCCTTATGGTCACTAACAACGGGAAATTCCGATATCATCGTTGCCATACTGGATACAGGAATTGATAAATACCACCAGGACCTGTCCGGCCAGGTGATTGCCGAGGCTAACTTTACCACCAGCGATACTGCCAGCGATATCAACGGACATGGCACCCATATCGCTGGTATTATCGCCGGCAAGAGCAATGGGCTCGGTATAATAGGTATTGCCCCGGATATAAAGCTTCTCAACGTAAAGGTAGCCGATGACAGGGGAAGATGCCAGGCTCAGGATTTAGCCGGGGGGATTATCTGGGCGGTTGACATGGGCGCTGATGTTATCAACATAAGCATACAGATTAAAGAACCTTCTCTGGAACTTGAGGAAGCCATAAATTACGCCTGGAATAACGGGGCGGTTATCGTAGCTGCCGCAGGCAATAACGGCGGTCAGTCCGCCGTCTATCCCGCCGCTTACCAAAATGTAATTGCCGTCTCGGCGACAAACGAGAGTGGCGATCTGGCTCCGCTCTCAAACTATGGCGATTGGGTTGATATAGCGGCGCCGGGTTACAGGATATACTCGTCACTCCCCGGCGACGAATACGGATATGAAACCGGAACTTCGTTTGCTACTGGTTATATCAGCGCAATAGCGGCACTACTGATGGATATCACCGTCGATTCAAATGGAAATGGCAAAATAAACGATGAAATAGCCTCGTTAATAGAATCGGGTTATATTGAAACAGGTGATAGCCGTATAAACGGTGGCATAATTAATGCCGAGTCCATTTTAGCTTTAATTACCAATACATAATAATATACTCCGTCCTTCACATTTTTAAACAAATCCAAAACTTACAATCATTCTCGCGCATTAGCGGTAAACTCCCCTTCCTGCTACTCTAAGAAACGAACTATTTTAAAGGCGGCTAAAAGTCAGAGCAATATGGCCATAGGTATTGAAAAGCCTTGAAAAGAAGTCTATGATAGCTTGTGTAACAGGCTAGTATATAATTAATAAAGCTATATTAAACGGGGATATAATAAGAGTGGTTGATAATTCAGGTGACGCCAGGTTAATGAAGGAAGTCAGCCTCGGTAATCATGAGGCGGTTACCGAGCTATATAATAGCTACATTGATAGAGTCTATTCTATCGTTTATAACCAACTTGATAGAGACCATAACGCCACCCAGGAGATAGTCCAAGATATCTTCTTAGCCGCCGTTAAGTCGGCTAAGAATTTCAGGAACAGGAGCAAGGTCTATACCTGGCTATACAGCATTGCCCATAAGAAGATTGCCGATTACTACCGTCGTAAAAAGAGGAGCGATAAGCTCCGGATTAGTCCTGATATAGATATCGAGACTACCGAAGATAGTAGTTTAATATCCGATGAATCGCCTGAATCTATAGAGAACCAGGAAGTGATTAAACAGGCTATGGACCGCTTGCCTGTACATTATAGACAGGTATTGATACTGAAATATATCGAGGATATGTCGGTCGACGAGATAGGAGAAGCTTTAAAACGCACGCCGAAATCTGTTGAGGGGATATTATCCAGGGCCAGAAAAGAGCTAAAATCCGCTATACTGGAAAAGGGATTGAGGGATAATAGCGATTTACAGCGACTATTTATATAGAAAGGTTTATTATCCTTTAAAATGAAGAGAGTAATTGAGCAATCATATAGTAGGGTTAATGCGCCTTCTCCATTTAAAGAACAACTACTAAGTGAATTACTGGAATCGGGCGATGGTATTATGAGTAAAATAAGTAGTAAATTCTGGAAGAAGCCGGGCTTTTTAGCGTCGATAACCGCAGTTATTATAGTCGCGGTTATCGTTTACGGCATATGGCTGCCGGGTAGCATAGCAATCTAGGAATACCAGCAACCAATTATTTCGGTTTACTAATATTAAGCTGTGCCTTGCTACGCAGCAACCTGTTTCCGCATATTTAAATAGCAATTCCTGTTTCATTCTCAAGTTTCTTATTCTCTTTCGTAGCAAGATCCAGTAGTTTTTCTACTTCTTTGTGGCTGTTACAGGTGGCATAGAGCGTCTTTAGTTCAATAGCTCCGCGCTTGTACAGATTAACGAGAGATTCATCATAAGAAATCATTCCGATATCGTGGTTGGTGCGGATAATATTAGGTAGCTGGTAGATTTTACCCTCTCGTATTAAACTCCGTACAGATGGACTAGCAAGCATAATTTCCACCGCAGCAATCCTGCCCGAACCGCCGGCCCTGGACACCAGTGTCTGGCAAAAAACGGCAATTAAAAGTGAAGCCAATCTGGTTTGTGCTAAGTGTCGCTCGTCGTGGGGAAACAGGTCAATAACTCTTTCTATCGCCTGGTGGGCACTGGGCGCATGACCCGTGGTGAGCACCAGGTGGCCGGTTTCGGCAATCGTCAGCACGGCCGCTGCCGTTTCCAGGTCTCTCATCTCGCCGACAACGATAACATCGGGGCTTTGCCTTAAAATATGCTTTAAAGCGTTGGCGAAAGATAACGTGTCTCTACCCAGTTCCCTCTGCGATATGGCAGATTTTAGATTCGTATAGACATATTCTATAGGGTCTTCAATAGTGACTATATGGCGGCTTTCCAGTGTATTTATATACTGTATCATCGACGCTATAGTTGTTGTTTTGCCGCTGTCCGTTGGCCCCGATATTACTACCAGACCTTTATGCTCTAAAGCGATTTTCTTGTATATATCCGGTAGCTCAAGTTCACTGATACTTAAGATTATGGGTGGCAGTAGCCTAATCGCCAGGCTGATAGAACCTCTTTGCTGGGCGGCATTACAGCGAAGACGGCCAATATCAGGCATGGTATAGCCGAAATCGATTTCTTTATACTTGTTAAAAACCTTTCTTTCTGCCGCGGTGGTTATCTGGACAAAAGCTTCCGTTATTTCTTCGGTAGTCAATAAAGCCGAGTTTTCAACCGGCTCCAGCGCTCCATCTATCCTCAGAAGCGGCGGACTGGCGAGCACCAGGTGCAAATCGGAAGCTCTTTTCTTATCGGCTATTGCTACCAGCTTGTGTATATTCATTTTTAGTCTGCCAGCTAAACATAAAAGGGCACTAGCTACGCTTTTACCAGCGAACCAATGCCCTCCTCAATATCATCGCCAAAACCACCTCAGGCAATATTAAGTTATCTATACGATTAATCTACTCCCTGCCAGGGACGTTGTCAATGAGTTTAAATGATTAAAGAAGCTAATCATTAAAGGGCGGTTTAAACCGTTTTCTTTTAATATTTAATCCAGGATAGACTATACCTTGTGGAGTTATTTAAAATCTATTGACAATCCCGCGGCCTGGGAGTAGATTATTCTTCGCGTTTTATAAATCTAAGGTAAGAATTATATGAAAGACCATCTTCATCAAGACCTGACCTCAGAACTAAATCAGACTACGCGTACCGATACCGTCACGGCGATAGTAGGGGTTGTGCTCAACCTGATTTTTCTACTGGTTAATTCGTTAGTGGCAGGTGGGGTATGGACGGAGGAATATATCTACAAAGACGTGATAAGAGATAGCCTCATCGTTGAACCGGAAGTTACCATCGTAACTGAATTTGAACTCGGCATAATGCTTATTTTCATCATCCTGGTAGCCGCCATCGTAGCTATTAACATATTTATAATACGAGCTCTATCCGCAGGTAAAGAGAGGAGAAAGAAACTCACCGAAAGTCTTCAGAAGATGTATCAAGAGGAAAACCTGGATAAATACTACGACTCCTCTATTATTAAAGGCTATGAGGTCAGGTACGACCTTTATATTAAAATCATCGGCACCCTGGGAGCGCTAGCCGTTCTGATACCAGTCGTGGTTCTAACCCTCTAGTAATCCGCCTACCAATATATGCCCTTAAGGCTCTCTAGCATTATATATATCGCGAAGTAGATATACTTATTATCCCCCCTGTAAACCGACGGGGATTCAGGTTCAATGAAAGGGCCAGATAAATTCCCACATTCAGCCCCCTGTTAAATAATTTTTAAATAGCTTTAGATTTTAATACGCGTATATGTTATATTGCTCTTATGTGGCAGTACGCCTGGCGGGAGACCTGGCGCCGGAAGGGGCGCAGCCTGGCTAATATCATCGGCTACCTGCTGGCGGTGGCTATGATGGTAGTCCTGATATCCGTGCTTGTCTTTTCCAGAGATGCGTCCAGCGCGGTACTTACCAGTACCGGCACCCATTTCATCGGCTTTACGCCTAAGTGTAATACCGAATACTGTTCGGCCGGCCTGGTAGACGAACAGAACGAAGGTTTTCTAGCCAACGGCGGGCCAGCCAAGTTAATGTCCGCCAGCGTAGTCGCCGAAATACAGGAGCTATCCTCCGTAGCCGACGCATCGCCGTTTTTACTTTTCAAGTTTAATAATCCCCAGGACGGCAGTACATTCACAGTCGGCGGTTTCGACCCGTCTAATACTATATCGGTAGCCACTACCTGCTGCTCGGTTACCGATGTAGTACAGGGGCGCTTTCTGCTGCCCGACGACTACGGTCTGGTTCTGCTGGAGCAGTCTTACGCCGTGTCCAATTTTCTACAGGCAGGCTCCCGCATCACTATCGCCGGTGAAGAATTCACCGTGGCCGGTATCGTCAGTCCAGGAATCAGACCTGCTAAGGCGGATATCTATATGACTCTGGCCGATGCCGAAAGAGTAATTAACAAGAGACTACTAATACCGCTTGATAACCAGATCAACATAGTACTGGTGGAATCGGCGAATGCTAATGTCCACCAGCAGGCCATGAAAGATGTTTCAGAGATTCTGGGAGAGCGGAGCCTCATTTCTACCTATGGTTGCTACCGGCCGGCGGCTACTGCTATGGGCATTAATGAAAACGGGGTCTGGCTGGTCATAGGTATTCTGGGCATCAGCGTGGTGGCGCTGGCTTTAAAATCGCAATATTCCTCGGTCATAGAACGGAGGCGCGATATCGGCATTCTTAAGGCAATAGGCTGGTCGGATAGAGATATCGTCAGCCAGATTCTTGACGAATCGCTGATACAGGCGGCTATCGGCGCCGCCGGGGGCTGCCTGATAGCTGTTATCATCCTGCTGGCGGTGCCGCTTGAAGCTTTAAGCAATATAGAAACCACCGCCACTATCACTATCTCACCGGTAGCACTGGCGGCAGGTTTCGGGCTGGCGCTCCTGGGTGGTATGGTGGCCGGCATCTTCCCGGCACTTACCGCCGCCCGTCTGCGCCCGGCCGACAGCCTGCGTTACATATAGCTGGATAAATAATGAATAAAACAGTTTTAGAATGTAAAAACTTAAAACAGGAATTCACCGTAGGCGGTAAGACGATTACCGTCCTCAAAGGAATTAGCTTTAGTGTAAACCAGGGGGAGAGTATCGTTATCCGGGGCAGGAGCGGCGCCGGCAAGTCCATCCTGCTTTGGCTGCTTTGCGGACTGGAGCAACCCACCTCCGGAGAAGTATTGTTCGAAGGGCAGCCTCTCGGTAGCCTTACCAACAGCCGGCTGGCAGACCTAAGGCATGACAAAATCGGTATAATTTTTCAAAACTTTAACCTTATTGCCTCCTGGACGGCTCTTGAGAACGTGGAATCCGCCCTGCTCCACAGCAACCTGACCATGAAAGAAAGGCGGCAGAAAGCAGCCGAAATACTGGCGGAACTAGGGCTCGGCGAACGTCTTAACAATTTGCCGGCCGAACTCAGTATCGGCGAACAGCAGCGCGTCGCCGTCGCCAGGACGCTGATAAACGAGCCCGTTCTTGTCCTGGCCGACGAACCCACCGGCGATGTCGACCCGGAGACGGCAAGGGAGATAATCCAGATGCTCAAACAACCGGTTAGGGAAAGAGATGCCTCTTTATTGATTACCACCCACGGCAACTTCCCCTTAAAAGAAGCCGATAGGATACTAACTCTGGAAAACGGCTTGATTACTAGCCAGGAAAGATAGTTCTATACTATGCGGCGCCGGCTACCGAACCTTGTGTTAAAACTAAGTAATAACCGTACTACTAGACGATAACATCAATCCAGATATAAAGAGGGTTCTCAAAATACGGCTGGCCGTCTTTATAGAGTACGAATTCAACCTTCTGGCTCTGGCCTATTTTAACGGGGGTAAAACCAACCTCCTGCTGCCACTCCTGGCTATCGTCTATCATCAGCGGGCCAATCTCAGATACCGCATCACCGTCCAGGATAAATTGAGCCGCCTCGCCGTCTATCATCAACCGTATCGTGTAACTCGCTTCGGTACCCTCGTTATTTATAATAACCAGAGTAACCCGACCGTATTGTTCTTCCACCTCTTTGATATCGCCGCCATAACCATAGCGTACGGTAGTTATATTATCGGCAACCATAATGAACTCAGCGGGATAGTGATCTGTTTCGCTGTTAAAGTCCAGTATAAAGAACTCGGTAAAAGACTCCTCCACCTGGGGGTGGTCTGTGGCAATTACCGAACAATCAGCGTCGGCCAGATTGCCGGCGTCCAGCTCTATTGACTGTAGTGTTTCACCATTTAGCTTCAAGCAGGAAATATATTTATCGTTATAGCTTACTTTGGCGCCCTTCTCTTTTAGCAGTTTCATAAGTTTAAGTGCGGGCGACTCGCGACAATCGTCGATATCCTTCTTATAGGCTATGCCCAGTATCAATATCCTGGCGCCCCGCATACTTACACCACGGTCGTTCAAAGCCTCCGATATCCTGTTGGCAATATGATTGGGCATATTTTCATTAATGGAAGCGGCCACTTCTATGAAACGAGTATGGAAATCGTACTCCCTGGCTTTATTGGAAAGATAATATGGGTCCAGCGGTATGCAGTGGCCACCGACACCCAGGCCGGGGTAGAAGGGCATGAAGCCGAACGGCTTGGAGGAAGCAGCGTCAATCACTTCCCAGACGCTGACGCCCATGTTTTCACAGAGCACCGACATCTCGTTCACCAGGGCTATGTTGACACTGCGGAAGACGTTCTCAAATAACTTGGTCATCTCGGCTACTTCCGGTGACGAAACCGGTATTACCCTGTCAATCACCTTCTGATAAAGCCGGCAGGCGATTTCTGCTGATTTCTCTTCTATACCGCCGACCAGCTTGGGAGTATTTTTTATGCCGTACCTGGTATTACCGGGGTCAACCTTTTCTGGGGAATAAGCCAGATAAAAATCCCGGCCTACCTTAAGCCCGGAGGCCTCCAGAACCGGCAGAATTACCTCACGGGTAGTCCCGGGGTAGGTGGTACTCTCAAGTATTACCAGCTGTTCAGGCTTCAGGTACTTCTTTAGTTCCTCGGATACAGCTTTTACATACTGTAAATCAGGCTCCTTGTTTTTAGTAAGCGGGGTGGGTACGCAGATACAGACAGCATCAATGCTACCCAGCCGGGACATATCTGTAGTAGCTTCCAGCAGTTTCTTTCCCCTGGCTTCCGAGATAGCTTCATCACTGACATCCGAGATATATGACTTACCATTGTTTATTTCAGCTACCTTTTTTGCCTGCATATCAAAACCGACTACCCTGAAACCAGAGTTACAGAAAGTGATTGCCAACGGCAAGCCGATATACCCCAGGCCGACTATGCCTATAACAGCCGTTCTATCATCTATCTTTGCCAGCAGCTTCTTCATTTTTACACCTATCTTTTTTGTCCTGTTCTAAAATGACCCTACCCGCCTAGCGCAGACCGGCTTTCTTGAAGTGCTTCTCAAGCTCCGTCCGTGCCAGCCGTATCGGGCGGCCGCTCCCCTTTTCCCAGCGCTGTACCGTCGACAGGCTGACGCCGATTTCACGGGCAAGGTCTTCCTGAGACCAGTGTCTCATCTTCCGCAGGGCTTTTACTTTGGTCCCCAGTTCATCCATAGTTTTATTATTCCTCGGTTTTGACTAATGTCATTCTTATACTAACTATAATAGCACTTTATACCATAATACGTTATATCTATAATGCTTTCCAGTTAGTTATAAGTCATATCTGTCAAGATAATAATACTAGTTTTGACAAATGTCAATATGATATATTACCTTTTTTTCAGTAACATTTTGAACATTGCCGGTACCATTTTACTACCTAAAAGCCATTTTGGGTATTCAGTTCTTTTTAAATACGCATTCAAGACCAGGATGTTTTTTATTTAACGAACGCAAAACTCTTTACAAAATTGGTTTATTTGGTACTATAGTATTACCGGCTATACATAGCCGAAAATGAAACGGATATAGTGTTTTAAGCGGTAACAAGTAGCATTAGTGAGGAGGATGCCATGCCGGATAATGAATCTTTAATTAAATCAATCGAAGCGGCCGAGGAAGCCGCTATACGCGCCGAGAAAGCGGCGCTGGCCGCTCGCGAGGCACGGGAAGTCGAGCAGAAAGCCATAGAAGAAGCCGGACGGATAGCTGAAGAGGAAAAGAAAATCTACGAAGAAGCTCAAAGACTATCTAAAGAAAGAGAACTTCAGGAACTAAAAGCCGGCCAGGCCAGAGGAGAAGCCGAGAACAAAGCCAGAGAAGCCGAGGAGGCTTCAGTAGTCGCCCAGAAATCGGCATCCGTAGTTAGCCAGATAGCCGAGCGAGCAGCCATGCGCGCCGAAAGAGCAGCCCAGGCCGCCAGGGAAACTGTCGAGGCAACTGAAAGTATCCACAAATCGGCAGAAGAGCACCTTCGTCTAATGAGGGAAAGGAAGAAGGAAGAAGCTAAACGCACTATAGTAAAATTTGCCAAAGAGGTCCTGGAGGAATCTAAAGAAACAGACAGGCAAGACCAGACGGGGCAGGTAAAAACAGAAGAAGAAATACGGTTCGTCAACCTGAAACCATATTGAGCCGGGTAGTCTTTCTTGATAGCGGCATATTGATATATCTTCTTATCTACTAAGCTACCTGGTTGCTATATTCTTTATTTAGTTCCACATAATAGCAAAACTTATATTTATTTCTTCCGCTTCGCTATAATATAGGCGTACTATAACTTTCCGTCTCAATACCCGCCTTTAGGCTGGGAGCTATGAAAACCAATAACAAATCCATAAAGACTGAAAAAGCCCACCTCCGCATAACAGGCATGACCTGCGCCACCTGCGCCGCCACAGTAACCAAAGGTTTAAAACACACCTACGGCGTAGAAGAGGCTAACGTTAATTTCGCCTCCGAGAAAGCCTCCGTTGAATACGACCCTTCCAAGGTAGACCTTAATAAGCTTAACTCAACCATATCCGAGCTGGGCTACGGCGTAGCGAGTATAAAAGCAATCTTCCCCATAAGCGGGATGACCTGTGCCGGCTGCGCCGCCCGCGTGGAAAAGGCGCTTAAAAGCGTACCGGGCGTTATCTCGGCCAATGTGAACCTGGCGTCTGAGAAAGCCACCGTAGAATATACGGAAGGCACCGATATTCCAGGTCTGAAAAAAGCCGTTTCCGGCGCCGGCTATAAACTGGGGGCTGAAATTGAAGAGCTTAGCGACATGGCTACCGCTACCAGACGCGAGACAAAGTCTTTAAGAGACAGGCTAATCTTAGCCGCTGTCCTCGCCGTCACCATCATGCTTTTAAGCTTCGGGCCAGGTTTCGGCGGTAAAGCGTTTCTCTTGTGGGCGCTGGCGACTCCCGTACAGTTCTGGGCGGGACTGCGGTTCTACCGCGGCGCCTGGGGCGCCCTCAAACACCGCACGGCAGATATGAATACCCTCATCGCCGTGGGCACCTCGGCGGCGTACTTCTATAGCGTGGTAGCCGTCTTGTTTCCCGGTATCTTCACCTCCGGCGGACTGGAAGCTAATCTCTACTTTGATACCTCGGCGATGATTATCGCCATCATCCTGCTGGGGCGCTTTCTGGAAGCCCGCGCCAGGGGTCAGACCTCGGATGCCCTTAAGAAACTGATAAACTTAAAACCCAAAACGGCGCGGGTCATCAGAAACGGCAAAGAAGAAGAGATAGCGGTTGAAGATGTAATAGTCGGCGATGTAATAATCATCCGCCCCGGCGAGCGTATCCCCGTAGACGGTATCGTTAAAGAGGGCTTTTCCAGCATAGACGAATCTATGATAACCGGCGAGAGCTTGCCGGTTGATAAAAATCCGGGTGACGAGGTACTGGGCGCTACAATCAATAAGACGGGCAGCTTCAGGTTTAAGGCAACCAGAATAGGCAAAGACACGGCGCTTTCGCGAATAATCCGCCTGGTGGAGGAAGCCCAGGGTTCCAAGGCGCCCATCCAGCGCCTGGCTGATGTCATCGCCAGCTACTTCGTACCGATAGTCATAGGCATCTCTATCATTACATTTATAATCTGGTACTTCGCCGGTCCTTCGCCCTCGCTCACCTTCGCTTTTCTCAACTTCATCGCCGTGCTCATCATCGCCTGCCCCTGCGCCCTGGGGCTGGCAACGCCGACGGCTATTATGGTGGGCACAGGCAAGGGCGCTGAAAACGGTATTCTAATCCGCAATGCAGAAGCTCTTGAGAGAGCCCACAAGATAGATATGGTTCTTTTAGATAAAACGGGCACGCTTACCCGGGGCGAGCCTATGGTTACAGATATCATCGCTGCCCCATCTTTTTCCGAAGACGAAGTGCTTACACTTTCGGCGGCGGCTGAATACGGCTCGGAGCACCCGCTGGGCGAGGCAATCGTCAGGGAGGCTCATCATAAAGAGCTGAAACTGGCAAAGGCTTCCACTTTCACGGCTATACCGGGGCACGGCATAGAAGCTAAAATAGGTAAAAGCGAGCTGGTACTGGGCAACCTAAAGCTGATGAACGAACGCAGTGTTAGTCTAGGCAGCCTCGTGAAAGAGGCGGAACGCCTCCACGCCGAGGGCAAGACTGTAATGTTCTTAAGCTCAGATGGAGAGGCAGCTGGCTTGATTGCCCTTGCCGATACGCTTAAAACCGATGCCATAGAATCGCTAAAGGCTCTTCATAATATGGGAATAGAGACGGTAATGCTCACCGGCGATAACAGGCGTACCGCCGAGGCAATCGCTAAAGAAGCGGGAATAGACCGCGTTCTGGCAGAAGTTCTGCCTCAGCATAAAGCGGACGAAGTAAAGAGGCTTCAAAAAGAAGGGCGTGTGGTGGCTATGGTGGGCGACGGCATCAACGATGCCCCGGCGCTGGCACAGGCGGATATAGGCATCGCCATCGGCACCGGCACCGATATCGCTATGGAAACCGGAGATATTACCCTTATAAGAGGAGAATTACAGGGAATAGCAACCGCAATCTCCCTCTCCAGGCGCACCATAAGAACTGTCAAGCAGAACCTTTTCTGGGCTTTCGCCTACAATACCGCCCTGATACCGGTAGCCGCCGGTGTGCTCTACCTTGCCTTCAATAGCGGCAATACACCCGCAGCACTGAAATTTATACTTGGAGACTACGGCTTCTTAAATCCCATTATGGCGGCGGTAGCGATGGCGGCCAGCTCGCTGACTGTAGTTTCTAACTCACTGCGTTTAAGGAGCTTCAAGCCTGCTTTAAGCAACCAGAGGTTAAAAGGAGGTTCTAAAATGGCTATAGATCCCGTCTGTAAGATGAAGGTTGAAGAAGATAAGGCAGCAGCCATATCAAGCTACAAGGGCAAGACATATTATTTCTGCTCTACGGGTTGTAAGGCTTCTTTTGATAAAGACCCGGGGAAGTATCTTAAAGAAGACAAGAAGTAGCCCCTTTAAGCTAGTTCTTACTCTAGTTCCGCTAAAAGGGTTCTTACGAATATGATATAATTAATGATGAGCATCAAGACAGTCGCCACCAACAAGAAGGCTTATCATAACTATTTTATCGGCGATAGCATAGAAGCCGGCATCGCCCTTACCGGCAGCGAGATAAAATCTATCCGCGACGGCAGGGTGAGCCTGGGCGATGCTTACGTAAAGCCCGAAGGCGGCGAGCTGTGGCTGGTGAACGCTCATATCGCCCGTTACGAATCCAGTAGCTATATGAGCCACGAGCCGAAACGGCCGAGGAAGCTGCTACTGCACCGTAAGGAGATTAAGAACCTTACCAGCCGAATAAAGGAGAAGGGTCAGACCCTGATTCCCACCAGGCTCTACATCAAATACCACCTGGCCAAAGTGGAAATAGCCCTGGGCAAGGGTAAGAAGCTCTACGATAAACGAGATGCGATAGCCAAGAGAGATACCGATAGGGAAATATCACGAACGGTTAAAAAGAGGCTTTCGCAGCGTAAATGATATGGGGACGCGTGGCTTCGACAGGGGAGGTATGTTACCGGATTGCAGGTTGAGGTGCCGTAACCTCATAAAAAAGCGGCAAAAAATATCTGGCGAACCTGAACTGGTTCTTGCTGGCTAATTAATACCAGCACATCCAGCCCGACCTCGCCCTGACGGGTCGGGAGCTGGGTGCCGATTAGTTAGGGTGCCACCTGCCGGATGCCGATACGGCAGATGAAAGATTTATCGGCTGGGCTCACTGGATTTCGGTCGGCAGATTCCGGCAAGCCAAGATTATAAGAGCCGACTAAGCCTGTAGTAGATCCCGAGCAGCCTTTTCTGGACGGGGAGTTCGACTCTCCCCCGTCTCCACCAAGAACACAGACGAGCCGTTGGGCGAAGAGTTCAGCGGCTCTTTCAATATGCGGATTTTGGATTCCTTGCTGGTAGCAGCCACCTGGAGGATAGGCTTAAAAGGCGGCTTTGGCTTAACAGCCACTATAGAGCGAGTCTGTTTTACATCTATGTAAACGGCATCCAGCATGGTCATGAGAACCTTCCGTCTCTCTGAGAGGCCTGTTGAAGCCCATAGGGAAGGCAGGTTCATGATCAGCTTGCCGGCTTCTTCGGCAGCGTCATATTCGGGTATAACCAGGGATTCTAAAGCCAGATCCAGTAAGTTCTTCTGTCTTAAGTATTCTTCTTCAGGTATCAGTCCGTCGACAAAGGCTCTTACCATGCGGTTACGCTTTAGTAACGTTTCTTCTCTTTCCTTGTTGATACGGTCTTTCTCGTCTTTAAGGCTTATTATAGACATTACTTCTTCCAGCCAGGTTGGCTTTAATTCTATGGCTGAAACAAGCTCTATCATCTGATCATCGATGATATGACACGATATCGCTCCACCATGAGCCGGACACTCGGCTATGCTCCTGGTTGCCCTGTGCTCTCTATAGTAGCTTTTGCCGCTATAATAAGTCTGCGCCCACATGGGCATGCCGCAGTAGGCACACTTGACCAGTCCTTTTAAGAGGTATTCCCTTTCAGGTCTCGTGGCCAGAGTTTTAGATCGTCCTGAGTTCTTCTTTAAAGTTGATTGGACTGTATCAAATAGATCCTGGCTGATAAGCGGCTCGTGGGCTCCGGGAATAGACTTGCCTCTATAGATTACCTTACCCGCAAAGAAGGGATTGTGGAGTAAGCCTCTGACTGAGGCTACTGTGAATAGCCTTGGACCTGTCACCAGGTTGCCGTTGGCATCAGGGAGTCTCTTTGTGTTACGTGTGCGTAAGCCCTGATCATTGAACCATTTAGCCAGTTGAGCCAGGGTGGTTGTGCCTGATACATACCTCTTAAAGAGTTCTTTTACGGCTGGTCCTTCTTCAGGATGAATGTGGATACCGCCAGGATGTTCAGGATCACAGCGTTGAATTCTTTCTCCTTTAAGCCCTTTCTCCCAGCAGGACTGATAGCCGAAGGGCAAGAAGCCTGTATGTTTGCCTTCGGTGGCTCTCTGTTCCTGGCCTTTTCTGACGTGGACTCCCAAGGATTCGCTGCTGTACTGGGCGAAGGCTCCCATTAACTGCATCTGGAGCATACCTTGAGGCGTGGAATAGTCTATATTGCTCTCAGAGATTGAGACGAGCCCGATTCCCAGCTTCCCCAGCATACCTAGGGATTCGAGGGTTACTCTGAGATTCCGTGACCACCTGTCCAGTGTGTGGACTACCACTATATCGAATTGGTGCTTTTGGGCATCGTCCATGAGCTTTTT
>DAOUMG010000078.1:0-15229 GCA_034411935.1 Dehalococcoidaceae bacterium | reverse complement strand
CGGCGCTGATAACCAGCATTGAGCTGGTGATATAGGGCGAGACAAGTTTTATATTCTGCCTCATTGTCTGGGAAGGTACCGCCAGAATAACCGCATCGGCGCCATAAAGCGCCTCCTCGATAGAACTGGTGACAGTCAGATGAGGTGGAAAACAAAAGTCGTCAGGCAGTCTCTTAAGCTTGGGGCCGCTAGCCTTAAGTATTAAGGCCTCTTTATCGGTCCGAGCCCAGAGACTAACTGCCAGTTTCTTCTGCGAAAGAACCGTACCCAGGGTAATACCCCAGGTTGTAGTCCCGATAATAGCAATCTTAGACATAATGCTAAATCTATATTAGATTAAAATTCAAGGAATGTAAAATAATGCTCTCTGTTGAAATGAGAATCAGGCTATGATTTCTCGCTGATGCGGCGTTCTTTGCCGGAGACCAGTCTTTTGATATTATCGCGATGCATATAAAGAATGACTACGGTGCCGATAAGGGTATAAGCAAGGTATTCGACGGGGAAGCCGTAAATTATAGTGAGCGGTATCAAAATAGCGTAGGTGCCGACGGCACCTGTTATTGAACCCAGCGAGGCGAAACCGCTTAATCCGGCACCGATGATTAGTATCTCGCCACCGAAAAGGGCTGCCGCCGGGCAGAGAGCTATCAGGCCACCGAAGAAGGTAGCTACGCCGCGACCCCCCTTTAGCCTGTTAAAGAGAGGAAAGATATGCCCCGCTATGGCTGCCAGGCCGGCTAAAACTTCGGCGAAAAGTATTCCCAGTCCGTATCCGCTGCCTACCAAAAGGTAATCCTGTCCTACGATAAGACCGGCGAAGAGTACCGCCAGCGCACCTTTAAATATGTCAAGGCCAGCTACCATAAAAGCAACCTTGCGGCCCATGGTACGCAGGGCGTTGGTGGCGCCGGTTTTGCCGCTGCCGTGTTTGATTATATCTTCTTTGCCGTATCGGCGGCTGATGATAGAGCCGAAAGGTATGCTACCCAGCAGGTAGCCCACTAATATAACCAGGTAAAACTTGACGATTATCATTACTTGGCCCGGCTCCTGAAGTTCATTTTAACCGGTGTGCTATCGAAACCAAAGGACTGGCGCAACTTATTTTCCAGGTAACGGCGGTAGGAAAAGTGTAAAAGTTTGGGATCATTTACGAAGAAAACGAAGGTCGGTGGATTTACCTCTGCCTGAGTACCATAGAGGAACTTAAGCTTTCTGCTACCGCTTGTGGGTGGCTCGTGGGCGGCTGTAACCTCTTTGAGCATATTGTTTACCTCGGCGGTGGTTACCCTTTTAAACCTTTGCTTAAAGGTGTCGACCACCTTGGGTAGAATTTCTTTAACTCCCCGCCCCAGTTTGGCAGAAATATAAATTATCGGTGCGAAGGGCACAAACTTGAGACGACTCTTTATAATATCATTTAATTCAGCCAGTTTCAAGCCCTCTACAAGGTCGCATTTATTAACCAGTATAATAATGCCCTTGGTTGCCTGTATAGCATAGCCGGCGATATGGGTATCCTGTGAGGTTATGGTTTCAGAGGCATCTATAAGTAAAAGAACTATATCGGCGCGGTCGATGGCTTTTAAGGTGCGGATAACGCTGAAACGCTCGATACCGGGTTCGATACGTCCGCGACGTCTGACGCCGGCGGTATCAATAAGCAATATATTATATTCATTAAACTTAAGGTAGGTATCTATGGCATCGCGGGTGGTGCCTGGCTTTTTATCCACGATAGCCCTTTCCTTACCCAGGAGGTTATTTAGAAGTGTCGATTTGCCTACATTAGCCCGCCCGATAATAGCCACTTTAATAGCCGGATCTTCCGCCGGTAGGGATTCTTCTTCGGGTAGCAGGGAAATGATTTTATCCAGGAGTTCGTCTATGCCCCGGCCGTGATAGGCGCTGATAGCCAGCGGCTGCCCCAGTCCTATTTGGAAAAACTCGGTAACCTGAGCTTCCAGGAGGTCATTATCGGCTTTATTAGCCACCAGTATTACCGGCTTGCTTTTCTTGCGCAGGATATCGGAGATTTCATAATCAACCGGAGTTATCCCGTCCCTTATATCGGTAAGAAAGATAATCAGGTCGGCTTCATCTATAGCGGTTTGAATCTGCTCGTTTATTCCTCTGGTAATATCAGATTCCGGCTTTATCTCAAGCCCGCCGGTGTCTACCAGCGTGAAAGGCCTGCCTTTTGAAGGAATAAGGGCAAAGATACGGTCTCTGGTAGTGCCGGGCATATCTTCGGTGATGGCAAGCCTCTGGCCGGCCAGACGGTTTAGCAGAGTGGACTTGCCTACATTCTGGCGGCCGATAATAGCAACGATTGGGTTATTCATCGGAAGGTATTTTACTTGTTAGTTTATGCCTTGGGATTATATTTTATCATTGGAATAACCTCCCTGGCATCCTTGATGCTGGGAGGTTCTATCTCGGTCTTACCCGACTTGAGAGAGTCGCTGACAAACGCCCGGAAGTTGCGGGTGAAGGCATTGTACTCACTGATAAATTTGTGATACTGATCTATTGTCTCCAGGGGTATCTCGACCTTTGAGGCTATTTCGTAGAACTGGTCGATGAACTCGTTGTAGAGGCTATTTATCTGCCAGAGCTCGTTCAGATAGGCACGCAGGTAGATGCCGAAACGCCCCGTTTTAGTATCTACCTCCATTCTTTTGATTGAGCTATCGCTCCAGGTATTGAAGACACGCTGTGCCATATCGCAGGAGCGAGCCCACTCCCAGAGCTTAGTATTATCTGTCTTGAACAGGGTGGTGATGATGGCGAAAATGGATAACGAAGACTCGCCCATAAAACGGCGATGGAAATAGCCAGCCAGATGCCTTAACCTTTCGGAGAGTTTTTCAGATTCTTTTTCCCTGGCGCCGATGATGGCGATAACCAGTCCGATGACGAAGATACCCCCGATAGCCGGAGCGACGGCTTCGATAGGCCATTCCATAATCAGCCCGACGATAGCCACAGCACCAATAGCTAGTGGTGCCCAGACCCAGTTAAGTAAGGTTTTTAAAAGCATAATAACCTCCTAAATACAGCTGGCTAGCGGGATTTCCAGTCCGCCCAGTATTTCGGCCAGTAGCGCCTTTTGAAGATGAAGCCTGTTCTCTGCCTGGTCAAAGACGACCGATTGTTCGCAATCCAGGATACCTTCAGCTACCTCCTCGCCGTAATGGGCAGGCAGCGGGTGCATTAAAATCGCATTTTGGTGAGCCAGCGATAGGAGTTTCTTGTTAACCTGATAGCCGGCGAAAACCTGGCGTCGCCTGGATGCTTCATCTTCCTGCCCCATGCTGGTCCAGACATCCGTATAGACGACATCGGCACCATTGACAGCCTCGGCGGGATCACGGGTAAATATTATACTGGCGCCGCTTTCAAAGGCATATTCCCGGGCAAGGTCGCAGGTATTTTCAGGTAGCTGGTAACCTTCGGGTGAGGCAATTATGAACCTCATCCCGGCTAGAGAAGCTGCCAGCATTAAGCTGGCGGCCACATTATTGCCATCGCCGATATAGGCCAGAGTGAGGTCCGAGAGCTCGCCTTTCTTCTCATAGATAGTAAGCAGGTCAGAAAGCGCCTGGCAGGGGTGCTCGGCATCGGAAAGTGCGTTTATTACAGGTATATCGGCGTAAGCCGAAAGAGTATCCAGGCTCTGGTGTCGGAAAGTTCGGGCGGCGATGGCATCCACATATCGGCTAAGTACCCGGGCGATATCCGGTATCGGCTCGCGGATGCCCATGCCGACTTCTGCCGGCGAAAGATAGATAACCTGCCCGCCAAGCTGGCGCATAGCCAGTTCGAAGCTAACGCGAGTTCTTAGAGAAGGCTTCTCGAACAAAAGTGCCAGCATTTTATGCTTAAGCATGTTGTTCCAGCCACGGGCTTTCATAATAACAGCATCCGAAATGAGGTTCTGGATGTCCTGGCCGGAGAGGTCGGCAACTGATAGCAGATCTTTACCCTTCAATACGCTCCCGATACAATGGAAATATTTCTTAAAACAGTATATCACGAAATGCCAATTATTCAATAAAACATCTTATCAAATGATATAATAAAAGATGTAGAAATTAGCCGTAAATTCAAAGACCATAGTCCATGATTGGAGGCTTTAAAATGGCTACCAAAGAAAAATATACAGTTTCCGGAGAGCAGTTGCTGGGCAAAGTGAAGAAGCTAATCAGCGAGGGGAATGTCCGAAAGGTACGCTTGATACAGAAGGATAAGGTTTTACTGGAGATTCCGCTGACGGTGGGAGCACCGGTGGCGGCGGTAGGTATTTTGGCTGCGCCTCTTCTGGCGGCGATTGGTGCCGTAGCCGCCTTGGTAACCGAGTGTACTATAGAAGTAGAGAAGGTTGAAGAATCAGAAAAATCAAAAGACTAGCAGGCAACCGAAAGGCGTTTATATTCTGATTATAAAGCTCGCTCAAAAGCAGAGGATAAAGGTGGGTGCTCTGGGCGATATCTGTTTTAACGAAGGCTACTATGCCTATATCGGCTCGGCGCTAAATGGCCTGGAAAGCAGGATTAAGCGTCACTTAGGAAGCAGCAAGAAACTCCACTGGCATATAGATTACCTGCTGGAAAAAGCAGCAGTTGAAGTAATAGTTTCGGCTAAAACTGAAAAAAGAATAGAATGTGAGCTGGTGGAGTTGTTTGCGGAGGAATTCAGGCAAATCACCAGATTCGGCTCAGGCGATTGCCGTTGCAATAGCCACTTGTTTTATAGCGAGAGAGGAGAGAACCTGGAAAGCATAGCCTGCGATGCTATAAAATCCAGAGGAATGAATCCTGAAATGAGAAGATATGGAAAAGGGGAAAATGATTAGGAAGCTCTTAATACCGGTTATACTGATAGCTATTGTATGTAGTGGTGTTTTAGCTTCAGGATGTGTCGAAACCAGGCTGTTTCAGGATGTCAGTCCTCAGGAAGCCTTTAATCTGATTGAAGATAATAAAGATAGCGCAGATTTTATAATCCTGGATGTCAGAAGAGCTTCCGAGTATCAGGAAGGCCATCTGAAAAACTCTATTAATCTGGATTACTACGCTTCTGATTTCGCCGTTGAGCTTGATAAACTGGATAAAGGTAAAAGCTACCTGGTCTATTGCCATAGCGGTAACCGCAGCTCCGGAGCAACCAAAATGATGGAAGAGCTCGGCTTTGAGAAAATCTATAACATGCTGGGCGGTATCTCCGCCTGGCAGGACGAGGGTTTTCCTGTAATTAAATAGCCCGCTGAACAACTGCTGACCTCTATCTGCCTCTTTTGCTATAATGAGGTTATGAAAAAGCCTCTTTTGGTTCTCTTTGATGGCAACGCTCTGATTCACCGCGCCTACCACGCCCTGCCGCCGCTTACGGTAACTAAAACGGGTGAGGTTGTCGGCGCCGTCTACGGTTTCGCCAGCATGCTGCTTAAGGTAATCGGCGAGCTCAAGCCAGATTGCTACGCCATCGCCTTCGATAAAAAAGGTCCTACTTTCCGCCATCAGCTTTACGACGGGTACAAAGCGCATCGCCCGGCCACTCCGGAAGAACTGATAAATCAGCTGGGGCGGCTGAGGCAGCTGGTGGAGGTGTTCGGTATCCCTATCTACGAACTGGACGGTTACGAAGCCGACGATGTCCTGGGTGCCCTTAGCCTCCAGGCGGCTGAAAAAGGAACCGATATCGTCATAGTAACCGGCGATGCCGATACCATGCAGCTGGTTTCGCCCGGTGTGAAGGTGCTTTACCCTAAACCGGGAGGCTCATTCAGCAACACCATACTCTATGACGAGGCGGAAGTGTTTTCAAAGTATGGAGTACCACCGAAGCATATCGCCGACTTAAAAGCTCTAATGGGCGACCCTTCTGATAATATCCCCGGCGTTTCCGGCATCGGCAAGAAGACGGCGGTAAAGCTTATACAGGACTTCGGCGGTATCGATGATATCTATAATAGTCTTGATAAGGTTACCCCGGAGAGGATACAGAAGATACTAAAAGAGAATGAAGAAACCGCCCGCCGAAGCAAGGAACTGACTACTATAGTTACCGGTTTGCCGGTAAGCCTTGATATAGAGAAATCACGCTTAAGCCGTTTTAACCGCCAGAAGGTAGCCGAGCTCTTTCGTGAAATAGAGTTCGCCAGCCTGCTGCCCAAGCTACCTGAAATATTAGGCGGTAAAGCCTGTATAGCTGACCAGATGACAGAGAAAATAGACTATCGTCTTATAGATACCAAAGACAAGCTTGAGATGCTGGCGAAGCGTCTTAAAAAAGCCGGTGCCTTTGCCTTTGATACCGAGACGACCAGTTTAAACCCCCTGGTCGCCAGGCTGGTGGGCGTTTCGCTATCGCCGGTTCCGGGTGAGGCTTACTATATACCTGTATATTGCGCCGACCTCTCGGAGGAAGGGCAGTTAAAGCTTGATTACTGCGACGATAATATTAAAGTATCGCTAGAAACTCTGGTCGGCTATCTCGGGCCGCTTATGGCGGATAGTAAAATAGCTAAGACAGCCCAAAACGCCAAGTATGATATAACTGTGCTAGGGGAGCACGGTATCACCGTAGAAGGGATTACCTCGGATACTATGCTGGCCGCCTATCTGCTGGGCGAGAAGTCATTATCTTTAAAGAGCCTGGCTTTCAGCCGCCTGAGCGTGGAAATGACACCTATCAGCGAACTTATAGGCAGCGGCGCCAAACAGATTTCAATGGCGGAAGTTGCAATTGAAAAAGTGGTTGATTATGCCTGTGCCGACGCCGATATGACCGGCCGCCTGGCAAAGATGTTCAAACCGGAGCTTGAAGAAGCCGGATTGTGGTCGCTTTTTAATGATGTAGAACTGCCGCTGGTACCGGTGCTGGTGAATATGGAGAGATGTGGTATTGCCCTGGATACCGGGCTACTTAAGAAAATGTCGCAGCGTCTGGGAGAACAATTGAAAAAAACCGAACAGGAAATCTATGGCTATGTCGGTCACCAGTTCAATATCAACTCGCCCAAGCAGCTGGGGTCGGTGCTTTTCGATGAGATAGGGCTGCCGTCGTCCAGAAGGAATAAAAGCGGCTATTCTACGGACGCCTCGGTGCTGGAGGAACTAAAAGAAGCGCACCCGGTAGTCAACCTGATTCTGAATTACCGCCAGCTAAGTAAACTAAAATCTACCTATATAGACGCACTGCCTGAAATGGTGAACCTAAAAACAGGTCGTCTGCATACCAGCTTTAACCAGACCCGTACCGCCACCGGAAGGTTATCCTCAAGCGAGCCCAACCTGCAAAATATCCCGGTACGCGGCGAGCTGGGCAGGGAGATAAGGGAAGCTTTCGTCGCCCCCGAGGGCTCCAGGCTGCTCTCGGCGGATTACTCGCAGATTGACCTGAGGGCGCTGGCTCACCTTTCTAAAGACAGGGAATTGGTGGAAGCTTTCAAAAAAGACGAAGATATCCACGCCGCCACCGCCGTCAGGCTTTTTGATAAAGATGAGGTAACGCCCGATATGCGGCGGCTGGCCAAGACGGTTAACTTCGGTGTCATCTACGGGATGAGCGGCTACGGACTTGAGCAGGCTACCGAGTTCTCACGGGAAGAGGCTGAAAAGTTCATCGCCTCCTATTTTAAAAAGTACCCCGGCGTAAAGAAATATCTTGAAGATACCAAGCAGAAAGCCAGGGAGCAGGGCTATGTCCAGACTATTTTAGGCAGGCGGCGTTACCTTCCGGAAATTAATTCGCCCAACCGTACTATCAGGGAAGCCGCCGAGCGGATGGCCATCAATATGCCTGTACAGGGAAGCTCGGCAGATATAATAAAAGTAGCTATGGTAAAGCTCTATCAGGAAATGAAGGATAGAAAATTGAAGAGCCTGCTGCTGCTTCAGGTACACGACGAGCTTATCTTTGAGGTACCTGATATAGAGCTGGGCCAGATAATAGAGATGGTTCCCAGAATAATGGCCGGCGCCCTTACACTTGATATACCTCTAAAGATAGATTTAAAGATAGGTAAAAACTGGGGGCGGCTTGAAGAGGTTTCTTAAGAAACCATCGGGGATCGCCTTCGTTACCTGTATCGTTTTGTTCAGCCTTCTTGCTATTTGGGTAAGCAGCACCCCCGTACCAAGTTGCGATGAAGAGATAAGTAGCTGGATTTCAGGTGCTGACTCATCTTTGTTTAAGTGGTTGATGGAGGCCGTCTCCTTCCTGGGGGAAATACCAGCGGCTACCATTATGGTAGTAGCCCTTGTTTTAGTTTTATTGATATATAGGCGGCGGCTCGAAGCTCTATTTGTCGCTATACTTCCGTTGATAGGTGCCGTGCTGAATTCGGACTTCAAGGTTCTGGTAGACCGCCCACGCCCCGGCGACGATCCCCTGGGAGGCGGCATGAGCTTTCCAAGCGGTCATACCATTTTTGCCGTTATGCTGTTCGGTTTTTTAGTTATCATTGCGCCGAAGATTATTAAGAGCCGGCGTGTTACTGATATAGTTCAGGTATTGTCTCTGATATTTATCTTGCTTATGGGTGTCTCTAGAGTGTATCTTCAGGCGCACTGGTTTAGCGATACTGTGGGTAGCCTGCTTTTGGGCGGCATTATACTTGCCCCTGCCTTTGCCATATATGATAATTACAGGGGTAGAAGGGAGAATACGGAAGTTGCCGGAGCTGCCTGAAGTAGAGACTATTAAGAACGAGCTGGCGCCGTTTGTAGCTGGAAAATGTATTAGCGGCGTTACTCTAAACTGGGAAGGTATGGTGGCTTATCCTGTTGCAAAGAAGTTCTGCCGGGATGTTATCGCGCAGAAGATAGTAAGCTTAAGCCGTAGGGGTAAGTATTTAATCTTTAATCTAAATAGCGGCGATTTGCTGATTATTCATCTTAAAATGACAGGGGCGCTGATTCTGGGAAGCGATTTATCAGAGCAGCCAAGATACACCAGGGCTATCATCCACCTTGATAACGGGAACTGCATATTTTTCAGGGACCCGCGCAAATTTGGCAAGATGCGGCTGGTAAAAGATGGAGCCGGTATTATAGGTAAGCTGGGTTTTGAACCGCTGGAGGCTGGATTTACCGCCGGGATACTGGCTAAACTTTTGGCCAAACGCAAGGCGCCGATAAAGATAGCGCTTTTAGATCAGACGGTTGTAGCCGGTATCGGCAATATGTACGCCGACGAATCCCTGTTTACCGCAAAGATTCATCCCCTCAGGCAAGCCGATAGTCTGTCAGATGAAGAAGTAGGGCGTCTTTATAAATCTATCAGGCAGGTACTTAAAGCGGCTATCGGCAATAAAGGCGCCAGCGTGAATACCTACTATCGCCCCGACGGGGGTAAGGGCACGGCTCATTTTTACTTTAAAGTAGCCCACCGCCGTGGACAGAACTGCGCGCAGTGCGGTGAGCCGCTTGAATACATCAAGGTACGCAACCGGGGCACTTATTTCTGCAGGCAGTGCCAGCCGGAGAGATGTTAGATTACTCGTTTGGCTTAAGTATTATAAAAGTGATATAATATGGTTTCGTTTAATATAGAAGAAGGCAGACGATAATGGTTGAAAAGAAGCAGAAAGATATAAAAGAATTCATTCAGAATGTAAATAAGACCGATAAAGACAAGCGCAACGGTCTAAAGATAGAGTTCTCTTTCACCAACCGCAAGCGCAAGGGTTAATGCTCGAAAGGGTGTCCTTCCCTTTCAAAATCTGGTAGATATACTTTATCAGCCCCTTTGCCCTGGAACCAGCCGTACTCAAATCCCAGTATATTCATTATTTCAAGCACCTCGTCGTATTCGGCGTCGGTTATCGTCTTTGATAATTTCGGATGGTTATAAGCTTTGTGCTGCGGGTGATACTGGGACATGGCGCTGATGGTAATGCGGGGCGATACTTCTCTTGCCAGCCAGGTGAGCGAGTCCCGGCTGCCGGCCAGTCCGCCTGGAAGTATCAGGTGGCGCACGATAACTCCGCTTATGGCAATTCCTGCCTTATCCGTCCTAAGCTCGCCTGCCTGCCGCCACATCTCCCCGATGGCATCTCTTGAGTGCTTGACATATTCGGTCGCCTGGGATAACGCTTTAGCTATCCTGTTATCTGAGTATTTTAAGTCGGGCAGGTAGATATCTATCACCCCATCAAGCTCTTCCAGAGTTTCCAGGGAGTCGTAACCGTTTGTGTTATACAATAGCGGTATATTAAGCCCCATCGGTACGGCTTCAAGCAACGCCTCAATAATTTGCGGTACGAAGTGCGATGGCGAAACCAGGTTTATATTGTGGCAGCCAAACCTGTCCTGAAGATGAAGCATCATTTCGGCAAGGCGCTCCGTGCTTACTTCGTTCTTTTTCTGGTATTCGTGGTTCTGGCTTATCTGGTGATTCTGGCAGTAGATACAGCGCAGGTTACAGTTGCCGAAGAAAATGGTTCCCGAACCCATGGTACCAGAGAGCGCCGGCTCCTCGCCGTGATGGTCACAGTACGAGGCTACAATGGGTAAAACTCCACAGTGGCAGAACTTAGTTTCACCTTTGAGGCGGTTGACGCCGCATTTCCTGGGGCAGATATCGCAGCAGGCAAGGCGGGCATTCAGCCTCTGGGCTCTTTTTTTAAGCTCACCTGTCTTATAGAGTGATAGATAAGCGGGTGTCATTCGGGGTCTCTCTGCATAGATATAATCACCAGACCGCTTACCGGGTACTTCTCCTGTTGCATGCAACTAATTCCTCTTTAATCTACCTTCTTAATTTCAGGCTGACACCGAGCGTTTCCGCCAGCTCGCTTATGGCTTCCTTTAATACTCTAGCCCTGTTCTTGGCATCGTTTTCTTGAGAAATAACGTTTGAAGCGGCATTAACTATATTTTTAAGACTATCTATAGGCAGCAGCTGGCAGCTTAAGCACAGGAAACTTTTGGAGCGCCCGTCGTCATATTGCTTTAGTAGTTCTTTTAAAAAAGCTATCTTTTCTTTCTCCAGCCTGACGAATTCCCCGATGCCTTTTCCACGGATAAAGATAAGGTTACCGGCAAGAGGCCGGTAGGAGATAAAAGAATCGTGCTCTTTAGCCGCCTCAAGGTTCTTTAGCACCCTGGGGCAGTTATCTAAATCACAGCACTGCCCGCAGCTTTCTAATCCCTTCTCTTTAACGCAGCAGGTGAAGAAACCGCAGGAAGGGTGTTTGTTAAAGAAGTCAGGCCCGCCACAGCCGGGGCATCTGGAAGGTCCCTCGGTATAATAGCGGGGACATAGCCCGCAACTAAGTCCGCAGGCGCCGACAACGGGGTGCTTCTTGAGGGAGTAATCTGCCATATCATGGGGAATTATATAGTAGAAGATAAAAATACGCTATTTTTGCATTTTGTTGAGTCTGGCGAGTGCTTTAGCTATACGCTTAAAGCAGCGTTCTTTGCCCAGAACTGCCATCGTGCCGAAAAGCGGCGGCGTTACCTTCTTACCGGTAACGGCGTTCCTGATGGCGCCGAACAGCTGCCCCGTCTTTAAGCCCAGTTCCTCTGCCAGCGGCCTGAGTTCCGCTTCAAGGTTTTCTTCGCCGAAATCGGAAAGACCTTCAAGCTTATCAAGTGAAACGTTAAGGGCTTTAATGGCTGTTTCTCTATCGGTATTTTTGTCTATGAAGATACTCATATCGTAGTCTATATCTTCGTTGAAGAAGAAGCTGGTCATTTCGGGTAGTTCGCCAAGCGTTTTAATCCTTTCCTGAACCAGCGGCATTATCCTGCTTACCAGTTGCCTGTCAGGCGGTTTCTTAACATCAAGGAAAGGTAGCGCCCGCTCGGTAAGTTCATCGAGACTCAAGTTTCTGATATAGACACCGTTCATCCAATCAAGCTTCTCTGAGTTGAAAATGGCGGCCGTGTTGCTTACCTTTTCCAGTGAGAAATGTTTTATAAGCTCGTCTTTTGGAAAAAGCTCGGTTTTATCGTCCAGCGCCCAGCCGAGCAATGAGAGAAAATTAAGCAATGCTTCGGGAAGGTAGCCCTGCTTGCGGTATTCGGTGATGGAAACGGTGCCGTGGCGCTTGCTCAGCTTGGAGCGGTCTTTGCCCAGAATCATCGGCAGGTGGGCGAATATCGGTGGCTGGTAGCCAAGCGCCTCGTTTAGCTTGATATGCTTGGGGGTGCTGGAAATCCACTCCTCGCCTCTTAAGATGTGGCTTATCTTCATAAGATGGTCGTCGACCACGCTGGCCAGGTGGTAGGTGGGATAGCCATCGGATTTAAAGATAACGAAATCGTCTATTCGGGCGTTTTCGAATTCAACCTCGCCGCGGATCAGGTCTTTAAAAGAGGTCTTTTTTTCCAGCGGGAACTTAAAGCGGATTACTTTAGGGGTATTTAAGGCTTCTTTTTCTGCGATTTCTTTTTTGGTCAGGTTGCGGCAGCGCCTGTCGTAGCCCGGAGACTGCCTTTTCTCGGCCTGAACGGCGCGCATCTCTTCCAGCCGTTCGGGGGTGCAGTAACAGTAGTAGGCGTGTCCCCCGGCGACCAGCTCTTCGGCGGCAGCGAGGTATTTTGGGAGCCTTTCAGACTGAAAATACGGCCCGAATTCACCTCCCACTTCAGGACCCTCGTCCCAGTTAAGCCCTAGCCACTTGAGACTATCCAAGATGGCTTCTGTCGCCCCTTCCGTATATCTGGCTCTATCAGTATCTTCAATTCTTATAATAAACTTGCCGCCACTATGGCGGGCGAATAGCCAGTTGAACAGAGCGGTGCGGATGTTGCCCACATGGGGAAAACCTGTGGGGCTGGGGGCGTAGCGAACACGAATCTGGTTAGTCACATAAGCTCCATAAACTTTATGCCCCGGCGCTGGCGCTGGCCTGGGGTGCCGTAACTCTGGGTACTTTAACCACGCAGGTATCGGCCATCATATCGTGGAAGCCCTGCTTGCGCCTGTCAAGAGAAATCCATAAAAAGCCGATAAATAGCGTTAGTATACAGACTATATACCCTAGGTATCTTATAATAGCCGTACCGATGCCTGCTTTGGTACCATCGGTGCGTATTACTTTAATCTGGGCTACCATTTTACCCAACGTCTGCCCACGCCAGGACCACAAAACAACAAAGTAAGCGATGCCTATAATGGTTGGTACGAAATCGGCGAAGACCAGTGGAGGCAGGTTGGTAAAACCGGGTTCCCAGGGGAAGCCACTGCCATTTTCAAAGCCGTAAAAGCCGAATCCCCAGAAGGGTTCCATAATCCAGGAAGGTATAGAGATGATAACCAGATCAATTATAAAAGCACCGAAGCGACGCCAGAATCCGGCATATTCCAGGGCGATTGGCTCTGTAGCTTGCTTTTGTTTATCCATAAACCTCGCCCGTATTTAAGATAGCTTTTGTATTATACAACTAAGTTTTGAAACATTCTAGGCGAGGCTATCTAGAGCCTGATTAAGGTCGTCGGGTAGTTCGGCGGTAAACTCAAGGTACTCGCCTGAAGAAGGCGATTTAAACTTAAGTTTGTGAGCGTGGACGAACTGCCGTTTAAGATGCGACGATTTAATCCCGTAGGTACTATCGCCTACCACTGGGAAACCGATGGCGGCTAAATGGACTCTTATCTGGTGGGTGCGGCCGGTTTTAAGGATTACTTCCAGGAGAGTATATCCGTTGAGATATTTTATAACTTTATATTCGGTACGCGCCTCTCTGCCGCTTGAGACTATCGCCATTTTCTTGCGGTCGGCCGGGTCGCGGCCGATAGGAGCTTCGATAGCACCGCTTTCGGGCTTCAAGCTTCCCTTAACCAGCACCAGATAGACTTTTTCAACCAAACGGTCTTTAAACTGCTGTGATAGGCCAGCCAGCGCCTGTCTGTTCTTAGCTATAAGTAGTAATCCCGAAGTATCCTTGTCCAACCGGTGAACTATTCCCGGTCGTAGTCGGTCGGCTACCTGAGGTAGATTCGGAAAATGAGAGAGTATGGCGTTTATCAGGGTGTGGTCGGGGTGGCCCGGCGCCGGGTGAGTGGTCATGCCGGCAGGCTTATTAACCAGAATTAAATCGTTATCTTCATAGATAATATCTATCGGAATATCTTCGGGCTTCAGGGAACCGGCAGTTTCGGGCGGTACGGTAATATCAAGCTCGTCGCCAATAACCGTTCTGTAGCTTGGTTTAATAACCTGGCCGTTAACTTTTATATTACCTTCGGCGATGAGCTTCTGTATGTGCGAGCGGGATAATTCAGGTCGCTTGCGGGCGATATATTTATCCAGCCTTTCATCGGCTTCAACGGCGGTCAGTTTCAGTTTCTTTGTCATCTTTATTTTTACTACTCAAAACATAAAGTATTAGGAAAAATGCTAAAAGAAAAGTACCACTCACCACTGCCGAATCGGCGATATTAAACGGCGGCCAGCTGCCGACGGCTATAAAATCGGTAACATAGCCCAGAAAGAACCTATCTAACATATTGCCAAGAGAACCGCCCAGAATCAGGCTTAGGAAAAACTGTATTTTCCTATCAACAAGTAAAGGAAACTTTGAGGTGTTAAATATAAGATATAGAATAACAGCTGCTCCGATTAGGTTGACAATGGCCAGTATAAAAGTGCCGTCCTCGAAAATACCGAAAGCGCCGCCTGTATTCTGGACGTATTTGATGCGGAAGAATCCGGCTTCGGGGGACGATTCGCCTAAGCCTAGAGAAGACCTTACCCAGAGCTTGGTAAGCTGGTCCGACGCTAGCACCAGCGCTGCGATGGTAAAAAAGATTGGTTTTGAAAACTGGCTCTTACTAGAGCTAATAACCTTTGGCATTCTTTGCCTGTTGCGCTTTACAGCTGAGGCATAATCTGGCCTGAGGAAGGGCTTCGAGCCTTTCGGGATTAATCGGCTGCCCGCATTTTTCACACAGGCCATAGGTTTTATTTTCAAACTTCGCCAGGGCGTATTCGACCTCGGACATCTGGTCAAGGATTCGTTTCTGTAGCGCCAGGCGATTCTCAAGCTCGGCGGCTTCGGTGGCTTCTTCTTCTCTCTTACCAAAAGGGCTGCCTTCACGCCTATCTTCGGCAGGATAGTTGGCTTTTAGCTGTGCGAGTTGCTCCGTCAGGCGCTTTATTTCGTTTTCTAATCGGGCATGGAGTATGCTTTTATTATTAGTCACTTTATCCTCCTGTCGCCTTAGCCTTGATAGTTGCCCTTTTTTCTACTTTTAAACAGCGCTA
>DAOUMG010000077.1:0-22427 GCA_034411935.1 Dehalococcoidaceae bacterium | reverse complement strand
GCCGAATCATTAAAAATGGCTTCTATAGAGGCTATGAAAAGAGCTGAATATTCAGGTAAAAGGGCATCTCAATCTGCTGAAGAAGCTGTCAAGGCAGCCAGTGAAGCAGCCGAAGTCTCCCGAAGAGCGGCTAAGGAAGCATCAAGGGAATGGATAAAAGTTTTTAAAGAACTGCTGTCAAGCTCCGGCGAATCCGGTGCTTTCATACAAAAGGTGATTGCTGAAACCACCGAAGCCCTTAAGAAAGCACCAGGAGAAGTAGCTATAGAAGCTAAAATGCCCAGGAAATCGGAGATTGAAGAGGTAGAGGTTTTGCCGGAAGCTCTAAAAGAGGTTCCCGACCTGGACAAGCAGGATAAAGAGCCAAAAAAGGAAGGCGCCAGGGAAAGCCAGCAAAAAGCTAAAAAACGCCTGGAATCACTTACCAAGATGTTCGCTGCCAGTACATCAGATAATATAGACGAAGAACACGAAGAAAAAAGGGCATAAAACCTTTTAACTTTTTATAAGCAACTAGCTTATTTCTCTCTTAAAGTAGCGAAGGAATATCTCTAAAAGATTCTTCTATATCTTTCTGTTCAAATTCGAGACCACCACGTCTTCTCCTGGCCATCGATATATAGTTGATGGTCTTATTAAAGTAGCCGACTACTTTCTTTGAATTTACTAGCTCGGAAAGGATAACGGTAACCTCAAGCGAACGGTCTCCTCTGGGGTAGTCTCCACTACGTATGACAGCCTGAGTAGCCATATTTTTAAGCGAAGCTGAAAGCTCGTTTATAAGGTCCATGCTCATCTCTTCTGGCGGTGCCGTCAGCAGGTAGAGGGCTTTTCTGGCATCGGTAGGATTACATTTCAAAGAAAGGTCGCCAAGCGCCTCGTCCATCGCCTGCGAGCCCTTTGCTGTCTCGGCTGTCTTGTCTCTGAAATCTCGCTTCTCTCTCAAGGGCATTTTTAACTTAGGTATAGGGCTCTTGCCGAAGCCTATTACCGTCCAGCCCGATAGTGTTTGGATGATATCGCCGGCATCGACAACCCGCGAGCCTACGTTTTCGGCTTTTGTTTCCTCTCCGGCGCAGAGAAGATTATAAAAAGGTTTTACCAGTAAATAGTTTATATTATCAAGATTGTCTCTTATGGAAATATTCTTGCTGAGATATCTCTGGTTATCGGCCAGGAAAATGGCATCTGCGGTAAGATAGGCGGATTTCAAGCAGGTGCCTACATTATAGACTGACCTCTCCTCTGTCTTTTCCTCATAACCAAAAGGCAGTATTATCAGGTTGTAAACAGGTTTGTCTACATGACGCTCTTTGATGTATCTGGTCAGTACCGGAATAGAGCCCGAGCCGGTACCGCCAGCAGCGGAGGCAATAAGTAAAAAGGCATCGGTCTCGGCGAAACGCTGGTTTGACCTGATGCTTTCAATAATTTTGTCTCCGTCCTCACGTGCTATCTCGGCGCCGATTTCGTTCATCTTGCCAACGCCATGGCCGCCTGTTTTTTTACCTCCGATAAGCACCCTGTGCCTGTAGTCAGTCTTAATATGACGCAGGCCGCTTAAATCGGCGACATCAGTATTAACGGCAATAACGTTTGATGCTATCTCAACGCCTCTTTTTATATGAGCTACCCTGTTAAGTAGCGCAAACTGGTCGGCAATTCTGCCGCCGCACTGTCCACAACCTATAACCGTCAACTTCACTTTATACCTCCATCCGGATAGCCACCCTACCCGGTTTGAAATTATTTTGAATTCAGGTAATAGTTAAGATGATTAAGATGTAAATATTACCTGAAGAGTTTACTAGCTCTGTCACCTTTCGTCAACTCCTACTTTTGTAATCTACTTGGAATATAGTTAGCTAGTAATTTATAATAAGTGATATTATCTATAAGGATAAATAATGAAAAATGACAATAAAACGCTTTTCCCCCGGATGACCGTAGGCGTAATGGGTTCTGCCGGAGGCGAGCTTGATCCCGATGTCTGCTGTCGTATCCGCGAACTCGGCAGAGCTATCGCCAGGAACGGCCATGTTCTTATTACCGGCGCCTGCCCCGGTTTACCCCATGAAACCGTTCTCGGCGCCAAAGATGAAGATGGCATCGTGGTCGGCGTTTCACCGGCTCTCAACCTTGAAGAGCATGTTACCAAATACCATTCTCCCACCCGTGGCTATGACGCTATTATCTACACCGGTAGCGGACTCATGGGGCGGGAGATAGAGAATATAAGAAGCTGCGACGTGGTCATCTTCGCCGGTGGTCGATCAGGGACGCTGGGCGAATTCGCCATCGCCTACGACGAAGGTAAGATAATCGGCGTGCTTAAGAACACGGGCGGTATTACCAGACATATTGAAGATATAATTAAATTCGTCAATAAAGATACAGGCGCTTACGTATGCTATGATAGCGATCCGGTTCGCTTACTTAGCAGTCTTGAGCAAAAATACAAAGAGATCATTCTGCCACGTTATAACAAGCTTATGGATAGCCATGATCCTGACGGCACACCTGATAATTAGCAGTATTCATATAAACTAATTATTGATGTCCCCCTATTCATATGTTAGACTTATTCAATAATGGATAAAAACGATATTAAAATATTTATCTTCAGCCAGCAACCTCTATACCGCCAGGGGGTAGCCCAGAGGCTATCCGAGGAAAGTAACATCCAGATTATCGGACAGGCCAGCCTGACGGATAAAGTTTTGCTTACTATCGAGGCGCTACCGCCCGATATCGTTATTATAGATATTGATGCACCGGCAGAAAATGGCCTGAGCCTGGTCAGCAGTTTAAAACAGCTAATTCCCAGCATGGCTATTATGATTCTCACTTCAATTCCTAATGATGACCATCTTTTCCAGGCTCTTTCCAGCCAGGTCGCTGCCTATCTCAGCAAGGAGATAAACGGTGATACCCTGGTTGAAATGATAAATCGCACCGCCGTCGGTGACCAACCTATCAACGATAGCCTCGTCAGCCGACCCCAGGTAGTAAGTAAAATCATCCAGCAGTTCCAGATAATCAGCAGCAAGCAATCTGCCAAAACACTGCTGGCGCCTCTTACCAAACGCGAGATTGAAATTCTAAACTACGTTGCCAAGGGCTATGCCAATAAACAGATAGCCACCAAAACAAATATCAGCGAACAGACAATAAAGAACCACCTCACTTCCATAATGTCCAAACTAAATGCCAACGCCCGTACCCAGGCGGTGGTCATCGCCGCTAAAAAAGGCTTGATATCAATAGAATAGAAAGTACCTGACGCCTTAGTGTTTGAACATACACAGGCTGAAAGTGTAGAATATCTCGGGTATATTTGATGACCGCTCAAGATATTGACCAGCTGTGCATTAATACCATCCGTTTTTTATCTGTCGATGCCGTGCAAAAGGCAATTTCCGGTCATCCCGGCGCCCCGATGGGTGCTGCCTCAATAGCTTATACTCTTTGGCAATACTTCTTAAAATATAACCCAAAAGACCCAAAGTGGCCCGATAGAGACCGTTTTATTCTCTCCGCTGGCCATGCCTCGGCTATGCTCTATTCGCTTCTTCACCTGACAGGCTACGATCTTTCAATTGACGATATTAAGAACTTTCGCCAGTGGCATAGTAAAACTCCGGGGCATCCCGAATACGGGCTTACCCCCGGGGTAGAAACGACCTCGGGTCCGCTGGGGCAGGGCTTCGCCAATGGTGTCGGTATGGCTATTGCCGAAAGTAGCCTAGCAGAGCACTATAACAGGCCGGAGCATAATATTATAGACCATTATACCTACGGCATTATTTCGGACGGCGACCTGATGGAAGGTATCTCTTCCGAAGCGGCTTCTCTGGCAGGAACCTTGCGACTGGGTAAGCTTATCTATCTTTACGACGATAACGACATCTCTATAGAAGGCGATACCGATATTACCTTTACCGAGGATGTAGCCGGCCGCTTCAAGGCATATGGCTGGCAGGTTATCGGCCCTATTGATGGATTCAGTATTTCCGGCATCGCTTCGGCTATCAAGAAAGCTAAAAAAGAAACCGCTCGCCCCAGTCTGATTATCTGTAAAACAATAATAGGCTACGGCAGCCCCAATAAAGCCGGCACCGCTTCAGTACACGGAGAACCTCTGGGAGAGGATGAAGTTCTGCTGGCTAAGAAAAAGCTCGGCTGGCCTTATGAAGAAACATTCTATATACCGGATAAAGCCTTAAACCATATGCGAAGTGCTCTGGAAAAAGGTCTTGTATCGCATAATGAATGGCGGCAAAGATTTACATCGTACAGAGATTCTTTCCCCGATGAAGCCAGACAGCTTGAGCAGAGCTTTAAAGGAGAACTTCCCGAAGGCTGGGACGAAGGTCTTTCAGAACTATTCAAAGAGCAGCCCAAGCCGATGGCTACCCGCCAGGCTTCCGGAGAGGTACTTAATCATATCAGCAAGAGAATTCACTCGCTGATGGGCGGCTCGGCTGACCTGGCGCCTTCCACCAAGACGATAATGAAAGATAGAGGCCATTTCGGAGTCGGTAATCGCCAGGGGCATAACCTTCATTTCGGCGTCCGAGAACATGCCATGGGCGCTATAGCCAACGGTCTGGCTCTTCACGGGGGCATTATTCCCTATACTGCTACCTTTTTAGTTTTTTATGATTATATGAGGCCGGCCGTTCGTCTGGCAGCGCTTATGGGCTTAAGGGTTATTTTTATCTTTAGCCACGATTCCGTCGGCCTGGGAGAAGACGGGCCGACCCACCAACCCATCGAGCAACTGGCAGGCCTTCGCTCCGTGCCTAATCTGGTTACTATCCGCCCCGCCGATGCCGATGAAGTAGCCGTAGCCTGGCAGGTAGCCCTGGAGCGTAAACAGGGCCCCACCGCCCTGGCACTCAGTCGCCAGAATTTGCCGATACTTAATCGTAACAAAGATTTAGCTCCTGCTGATAACCTTAAACGCGGCGGTTATACTCTTTGGGAAGCTTCGGGAAAACCCGATATAGCGCTAATCTCCAGCGGTTCGGAAGTATCTATCGCCCTTGAGGCCGGCAGAAAATTAAAAGAGCGAGGTATCTCCGCCAGGGTTATTTCACTGCCCTCCTGGGAGCTTTTCGACGTCCAGCCCGACGATTATAAAAACGGCGTTCTGCCGCCCGGATTAAAATTCCGCATTGCTATAGAAGCAGCCTCGCCGATGGGCTGGGAGAGATACACGGGTGGCGAAGGCATCATCATCGGTATAAACCGGTTCGGCACTTCCGCCCCCGGCGATATAATCTATAAAAACTTCGGACTTACTACTGATAATATCATTCATAATACACTCCGTTTATTAAAGCGTAATAAGTGATGGCTAAATCTTTAGGTATATCCGCCGACCACGGCGGCTTCTCTATGAAAGAAGCGCTTGTTTCCTGGCTTATGGAACAGGGTTACGATGTCTGTGATCTCGGCGCTACCGAGTTTAATCCCGACGATGACTATACGGATTTCGCCCAAGCCGTCGGTTTTAAAGTAGCCTTAGGATATAACCAACGCGGCATTATTATCTGCGGCAGTGGTGTCGGAGCCTGTATTACCGCCAATAAAATAAGCGGGGTCCGCGCCTCCGTTTGCCACGATACCTATTCAGCGCGCCAGGGTGTGGAACATGACGATATGAATATCCTCTGCCTGGGAGCACGCATTATCGGACTGGAACTGGCTAAAGAAATCGTAACGGCTTTCTTAAACGCCCGCTTTTTACAAAAAGAACGCTACCTTCGCCGCTTGAGAAAAATAGTAGCCCTGGAAAATAGGGCTACCGGCAACAAAGAATAGCATTTTTTACTTTATAGCGGCTTCGGCTATTTCCCTAAGTCTACTATAGCTCTCGGCAGGCTTTTTACTTAAGAATATAGCGCTTCCAATACAGATACTATCCACCCCGCTGGCAGCTACCTTTGCTATATTTGTTTCTTTAATACCGCCATCAATGCCTATTTTCAGTTTCTGCTGTATGTTTCTTAATTTATTTACTTTTTCAAGCACTTCCGGAATAAAGGGGCTACCATAGTAACCAGGCTCTACTGAAAGAAGTAGGACGCTATCTATTTCCGGTAGTAAGCTGATGATATCTTCCGGTTTGGTCTCAGGATTGATTGCTAAGCCCACCTCTAAACCGAGTTGCTTAATGCTTCTAGCTGCAGCTCCTGGCGAATCCGTAGCTTCATAATGGAAGATTATTTTTTTAGCCCCAGCTTCTTTAAAGCACTTCAGGTATTTTCCCGGTTGCTCTACCATTAGATGTACTTCCCAGCTAACTTTTATAGCTGCTTCTTTCACCTGTTTACAGCTAACGCTTCTTGACGGCACGAAACGGCCGTCCATAATATCTATCTGTATCCGATCGGCAAATCCATTTGCTAAATCCACCATTTCAGATAGCTCACCGGTGCTGCTTGTAAGTATCGCTGGTACAATTTTTATTTTATTTCCCATTATATTTTCCACCCTCTTATTGTTTTATTCTATTTTTATTCAGCTTAAGGTGTCAAGAAGTGGATAAATAATCTTGACAGAAATATCGTCTTGAGTCTATTCTTCCCCTGGCATATTTAGATAACTCTTTTAATAAGATTATGAACAATGAATTAAGTGAACTCCTCGAGGCGGCTATGTATAAGGAAGTCGCCTCTAACGCCTTCTATAGTCAGGCAGCTAAAAATACAGATGATCACGGCGCAAGGGAACTTCTTTCGGAACTGGCTAAAGCCGAACTAAAACATTTGAATTTCCTTAAAGAACTTAAACAAGATAAGTTAGAAAGCTTAAAATGGCACCCTGAAAAAGTAGCCGACCTGAAGATGAGCGAATACCTTACCGGCGGAGATAGTCTGGAAGGTGCCGGATTACAGGATATCATCATCTTTGCCATTAAGCAGGAGCAAATGGCGATTGATTTTTACAGCCAGATGATGTCTACCTTCAGAAACAAACAGGCTAAAGAATTATGCCTGTGGCTGGTTCAGGAGGAAATGGGGCACAAACTAAAATTGGAGTCTTTCTACGACGATTTCTTATACTCTCAAGATTAAAATCATGGCAAAAGAGGTAGCTATGGCTAAGAAGTTAAGTAAAATAGAGAAACCAGAGGTAAGTGAATTCAAGGGCAAGAAGAAGCTTTACCTGGTGCCCTTTTTACTATCCGCAAAGGAAGCTCCAGAAGAATATGATAGGCTCTACAAACTATACTGGCGGCAGGTAGAAGAGCAGCTAGCTAATCTTGAAACTAAAATGGGCAAGGTTAGCTATGTATTTCACGAAGCCGTTATCCAGGCCGGCAAGGAAGGGTTAAAAGACCTTAAAAGAATCAGCCCTGCCAGCTATGAGATAGTGGTGGAAAAGTGCAGAGGCGGTGCTAAGCTCGAACTTATAGAAGACAGAGAACTTATACTGGAAACAACTGACTGGGAGCGGTTTTTACTCATCGGTTTTGCCAGCCAGAAAGTAGCCAAAATAGTAACCGATGCCTATACAGAAGCCACCCGCAAGAGGTACGAGCATATCGCTCAAAAGATTAATGAATCGCTAAAAACTGACTGCTCCGGTATTTTGTTTATACGGGAAAGCCATATGGTTCAGTTCCCTGCCGAAATAGAGGTTTTCAGCGTCGCTCCGTCAGCGCTTGACCATATCCATCGCTGGATGAGAGACCAAAGCCAGCCAAAGCCGGCCGATAAGGAGGCAGGGGAAGACAAAGAGGAAAAGAAGAAAGACTAAATCAGGCTATTTCTATGTCTCCCCGAATGCCTATTTTATCTCCCTTGATGATTATAGCTCCGAGCACCCCTGGGATACTACAGGCATAATCAAGACCTTTTTGAATATCTCCGACTTTACTTACTCTGTTACCGGTAGCCGTAGCTACAGCGTCCGCCAGAGAGGCCGATTTAGAGACCACCACGGCGGCATCAGCCCGCCCGAAGCTTAACGAATGTCCCACCGTCCCCGATGATGTACATACTCCCAGCGGCATATCCTCAGCCTTTATCAGTAATGTTATGTTACCCGAAAGAGGTGAATCGCCGGCATAAATGGCTACTTTTCTTTGCCTGAGGCTTTTAAGGTAGATATCGCCGCCGTTCTCCACTATCACTTCCTGCGAAAAATCCGAAAGCCCTCTACCTATATACTCGGCTATCGCCCCGGCCACTGCCGCCATCGGTCCAACGCCTGCTTTTGCCGCCGCCCATGCCATTTCTTTTACGATATCGGGTGCGTTATCTGATACTTTAAGGGGTTTTAACGAACTTAGAAAATCATCGTGGTTTATAATGTAATTATCCAGACCAGTTCTCAGTTCCAGTAGCAATCGTATTGTTTCTTGGGTAAGATTTTTAGAAGCGCCGATATATAAATCCGTTTCCTTGTGAATCACATTAAACAGGACTAGTTCCTGACTCTGAACCCACCGGCGATAGGTTCTCGGCTGGTACATTTTCTAAAAATGTAGCTCCATTGCCCTCGGCGGGCAACCCTTGATACAGATAGCGCAGGCAATGCACCTTTCACTGTAGAATTTAATCTTTTTCGTTTCTGCTTCAACCTCAAAAGCATCGGTGGGACACAGGGTTACACAGGCGCCGCAGTGGGTGCATCTTTCTTCATTACGGACTACATCCTGGCTTAAAGCCTGTATCTGAACCCCGGTGCTGGTCAGATATTTTATTCCGTTATCGTAATCCTTCTGCTCGCCTGTAAGCCCCAGCACCATCAATCCTTCTTCATCCGGAGTTACCGATGCCTTAAGTATGTTAAACTCAAGGTTATAATCTTTAACCAGTCGCCCTACTATCGGCCTGTCAACCAGCCTTTTGGGGAATTTTAATACTATTTTCTTAGTAACTACCATACTTATTCATCCTGTGGCATCTATTTGTATATCACAAGTCATCCAGCGAGCGTTCTTTGAAGGGTTTCAGGGTAATGCCCGATTCAATTCCAGGCAGTAGTTCCACCGGCTCCGCTAGTGTAAAGTTACCTTTTGTTATCCAATCCTTCAATATTCCGGCTATCTCCAGGGCCATAGGATAACTGGAAAGCGATGCCGTCGGTACTTCTTTACCATTTACCATTATGCTACCGCTTCTCAACTCGGCATAGCTTACCTCGGTTATTATATCCGGCTTACCTTTAGGATACGCTCCTGAATAATCAACTACCGGCGCCATTATATCTTCATCCGTTATCAAGGTATATTCCAGTATTTCTTCGGATAGTATCGGGATAGGTACGCCTATACCTACACTTATGGTGCAGCCGTATCCCTGCATACTGGTGCCCACCAGGTAACGTGGCGACATCCCTTTTAAATCGCCGATTACGGCTAATGTTCCTGCCGGCTTCTTAGGAATGCCCTTTTTTGTTCGGGTCACACTTGGGTCGTGCTGGGTTCCCTGCCAAACAATATAACCGGTGCCGCCGCCCAAAAATATACGGCTGCCGATACCTATAGTTTTATAATACGGATCGTTAAATAGCGGAGATAATTGACCGGCGCTACAGTAATAGGCATTGCCCATATTCGGCTTTAACATTCCGAGATATGTATAAATGGTCTTATCTGAAAGATTTACTGCCACATTATAATTTTGATAGGCGTTTCTTACATTAAAAAGAACCGCCTGGTTCAAGTCTTTAATATTTATCCAGCTTTCTAGTTTCTTCCTGGGGTAACAATCCGTACCATAAGCCGAAGCCACTAACCTGATGTCTTTACCGGCTACCAGTTCCTCTATAACATGGCCACCGCCATAGTTAAACTCACCGGGATAGATTCTATTTCTGGGATCGTCGTCCGGCATAGCACTGGCACCGATAAAAATGTCTGCCGCCGCCAGTCCGGTATAAGCCTGGACATCGTTTAGATAGACACGGCCGCCTCCCAATTTTATCCTTGGTTTCGGCTGGCCGATATTAAAATAGGCACCGGATGAGCACATCGGGGCGAAGGTACCGGTAGTAACCACATCCACTTCCTGAGCCGCCTTCTTAATGCCCTTTTCTCTGGCAAGCCCAATTATCTCTTTGGCGGTTACCACCACCGCCTTGCCTTTTTTAATCTTTTCATTTATTTCGGCGATAGTCTTTGCCATATCTTAGACCCCTAATGAACGTTTCTATCATCTTCTATTAGCTAATACGATAGCACGATAGTAAAAATCTGGCAAGCCAAACTTATTTATCTTTTACATATATCATCTAAGTAATACTAACGATACCAAATGGTACTATAGTTATTCATTGCAGGTACAAATGGGGGATTTACTATGTATATCCGTTAACACATAATTATAGCTGAATATATTTATGTAGTACTAACGGAGATAAAATGACGATTAATCTTGATGGTAAAAATTATTACAGGACGGCCGAAGTCTGCCGCAGGGTAGGTATCAGCCGAACCACCCTCTTCAGATGGCTAAAAGAAGGAGTCATTGGCAAGGCAGTACATAGAGACCGCAGGGGCTGGAGGCTATTTACCGAAGAAGAGGTAGCCGTCTTAAAAACCGAGGCCAACCAGGTTACCAGCATTTACTTGCCGGATAGCATTGATAGGCAGGAAGCTGAATTAGCCCTTTTTATTAAAAAATAGGATTTTAATAATTATTTCATATGATATTAAATTAAAAGGATAACGAAAATGTCAATTACTAATATGCAGAAAGTACCAATAGAGGAATTATTAAAACCGAACTTCGAAGAGCTTCTTAAAGTAATGGTTGAGAAGGGCGCCTCGGATTTACACCTTAGAGTACCCAGCCCACCGGTACTTCGTATAGATGGCCGCCTGTTACCTCAGACAGAACTACCTACAATGACTCCCGAGCTAATTGAAGATATATTTAACAGCATTACTAGCAACGAACAAAAAGAAATGTTCTATAGAGATAATGAGCTTGATTTCGCCTTGAGCTACCCCGGTCTGGCTCGCTTCCGCGTGAGTGTTTTGCGTCAGAGAGATTCCCTTAGCATGGCTTTGCGCCAGGTTCCTTTTTCCATTCCTACAATCGAGGAACTCGGACTGCCTCAGATTCTTAAGAAACTGATACTCAAGCCAAGAGGCCTCATTCTGGTCACCGGGCCTACCGGTAGTGGTAAATCAACCACTTTAGCTGCTATGGTCAACCATCTCAATGAGAGTGATTCCAGGAATATAATCACCATAGAGGACCCCATTGAATACCTCTACAAAAATAAGAAATGCCTTATCGCCCAGAGGGAACTCAGGCAGGATACCAAGTCATTCAGCATAGCTCTTAAGCATGCCCTGCGCCATGACCCCGATGTTATCATCGTCGGTGAAATGCGCGACCTTGAGACTATCTCGACCGCTATCAGCGCTGCTGAGACCGGCCATCTGGTACTGGGAACCCTGCATACTACCGATACCCCGCAGACAATAGACCGTATGCTGGACATGTTTCCGCCCGAACAGCAGCAACAGGTCCGGTTACAGTTATCCCAGGTGATAGAAGCCGTTTGTTGCCAGGCCCTGCTACCTCGTGCCTGCGGCAAGGGTCGCGTGGCCGCCTTCGAGATTATGATAGCTAACGCCGCCATCAGAAACCTGATACGTGAACGCAAGACCTTTGAAATCACCAGCGTTATCCAGCTAAATAGCATGGATGGCATGCAAACTCTGGACCAGGCTCTATCTAACCTAGTTAAGGACCACGTTGTCACTCTTGAGGAAGCACTTGCCAAGAGTTCTAATCCCGAAAAACTTAAGAAATCAATTCACGGGCAGTACCAAGATACTTATAAGATGAACCGCTAATCCTGCTTCTATATAGACCTCCTTTGCCAGTCTTTCCCGGTTGCCAGAGACCGACTATAAAGCCGAAAGTCGGTCTCTGGCTTTTATAACAAAATTGCGCTTTTTATTTACAAGTAGCTATAATATTCCATATCTTAAGTATCCATATCATTGTAGGAGGCCTAGTGGGTCATCGGGAGCATAAAAGAGAATCGCCTGAAAACGTATCTTGCGCTGTCATTTCTATTTCCGATAGCAGAACTCTGACCGAGGATGAATCCGGCAGTTTGATAGTTAGTACTTTAAAGGATAACGGCTACCGAATAACGGCCCATGAAATTCTCAAGAATGATGCTCAATCAATCGTTGCCAGCCTAAACAAACTATTATCAGATATTGATACCGAAGTTATCATCACCACCGGCGGTACCGGTGTCAGCCGCCGTGATATTACCGTTGAAACAATACTCCCGTTACTTGATAAACAACTTAGCGGTTTTGGTGAGCTTTTTCGCTGGCTTAGCTATTATGAAATCGGTTCGTCAAGCATCATGAGCCGGGCGCTTGGTGGCGTTTCCAATGGTAAAGTTATAATCTGCCTGCCTGGCTCGGTAGCAGCTGTCAGGTTAGCTCTTGATAAAATCATCATACCCGAAATCGGGCATCTGGTAAGGGAGGCGTCCAGGTGAAACCTTTCGGCAAACTCATTTCGTTCGACGAGGCTCAATCAATAGTTGCTGGTAGTATAAAACCTTTAACAGATACGGAAACGGTTATACTGGACCAGTGCCCAGAGCGAGTCCTGGCTATTGATATAATAGCACGCTTAAACACCCCTCCCTTTACCCGTGCGGCAATGGATGGTTACGCCGTCATCGCCGGTGATACTTTCGGCTCAAGCCGTCGCCAGCCCAATATACTTGAGGTAATAGACACCGCCTACGCCGGCGTTTCTTCAGGCAAGCGTATAACCAGCGGTCAGTGTATCAGAATCGCCACCGGTGCCAGGATGCCCGAGGGCGCCGATTCCGTGGTTATGGTAGAAGATACCGAAGCGGAGAATGATGCAGTAAAGATATTTAAGGCTGTCTACCCCAGGGCTAACACCGCCTCCGAAGGCGAAGATATAAAGAAGGGGGAATTAATCCTTAAGAAGAATTCCCTGCTGAAGCCGGCTGGCATTGGTGTTTTAGCCTCACAAGGAATAACCGGCACCAAAGTCTACCGCAAACCGGCTGTTGCCATAATGCCTACCGGTCACGAGGTAGGCGCCGTGGGTGAAAAGCTTGGTTCGGAACAGGTATATGATATCAACTCGCATACTATTTCTGCGGTTGTTTTAAACAGTGGCTGTTTACCTTATAGGCTACCTATTACCGTCGACGACCCGAAAGAACTAAATAGTAGCCTGACTAAAGCTCTTGAAAACGATGCCGTGGTTATTTCCGGTGGTTCATCGGTGGGTGAAAGAGACCTGCTCTATTCCATTCTCAAAGAACGTGGCGAGGTTCTCTTTCATGGCATTCAGGTTAAACCGGGCAAGCCCACTCTTTTTGGAATAATTGACGGTAAGCCCGTGTTTGGTATGCCTGGCTACCCTACCTCATGCCTTATAAATGCCTATATATTGCTCAAACCTGCCCTTCGCAAGCTAGCTAATCTACCACCCGAGCAAAAGCTTACCGTAGTAGCCAAACTCAGCGATAACGTCTCCGGCAGCATCGGCCGCAGGCAGTTTCTACCCGTAAAGCTTGAGGGGGATATTGCCAAGCCGACTTTTAAGGAATCGGGCGCCATAACCGCCACCGCTCAGGCAGATGGTTATATCATCGTAATGGAAAACATAGATCTTTTAGAGAAGGGGCAGCAGATAACAGTAATCCTGTTCTAGGCCACCTTTATCTTATCGCCCTTTTTGACCACCCCGCCCTTTAGAACCCTGGTAAAGATACCCTCGGTAGGCATAATACAGGTACCCACCTGCTGATAAATAGCGCAGCGGTCGTGGCATTCTTTTCCTATCTGGGTTACTTCTAAAATAACTCCGCTTTCAGTAGCCAGGCGGCTTCCGATAGGTAACGATAATAGATTTATACCTTCGGTAACTATATTTTCGCCGAAGTCGCCGTCTTTTAGTTCGATACCCATATTTTTCATTTTATCTATGCTTTTCTTATCCAGCAAGCTTACCTGCCTTAAGCTATCGCTGCCGGCGTGAGCATCACCGATAATCCCGTATTTTTCTTTTATCACACCTTCAACAACCGGCTTCTTAGAGACACCTTTCTTATCGCTGACACATACCGCCAGTATAGTACCCATCTACTTATTCTCCCTGGTTCGCTTGTATTCACCGCTCTTACCGCCCTGCTTGCTTTCAAGGTATATTTTTTCTATTGTCATACCCCTATCGATAGCTTTTACCATATCGTAAACTGTCAGAGCCGCCGCGGCTACCGCTGTTAACGCTTCCATTTCAACGCCGGTTGGTCCCCGGCTTTTAACTGTTGCCTTTACCTTAAGTATATCTTCAGCCTCATATTCAAAATCAATACTAACACTATCCAGTTTTATCGGGTGGCATAGCGGGATAAGCTCAGGTGCTTTTTTAGCCGCCATTATTCCGGCAATCCTGGCCACCGCCATAACATCACCTTTTTTCAGGCTATTCTCTTTTATTCTAGATATTGTATCCGGCTTCATCCTCAGGCAGCCGCTGGCTACCGCCTGCCTCAAAGTATCTTCCTTGGACGATATATCGACCATTTTAGCCTGCCCTTTTTCGTCTATATGACTTAAGTTATCCATCTCTATTGCTCCCTGAAGTTATCAGCCACCTATCTGCCACATCTGACGCCCATTGCCACTGCTTTTACTTAGCAGATTATGTTCTTGCGGTTTTCTGATAACCGCTTCTTTTATTATTTTCTTAATATCATCAGGAGCAGCACCATTCCTTATCATAGTCTTTATGTCTACTTCTTCATCCGATAAAAGGCATGGTTTCAGCCTGCCGTCCGCTGTTAGTCGAAAACGGTTACAGCTCTGGCAGAAACACTCACTTATCGGGCTTATAAAACCTATGGTACCACTAGCCCCAGGCAAATGGTAATACCTGGCCGGCCCTCTGCCAGAAACGGTACCACAGGGCTTGAGCTCGCCAAACGCGTCCTCAATTATCTCCTTGATAGCTTTTACTGTTATTATCTCTACCTGCTCAAACTGCCCTTCTATAATAGGCATATACTCTATGAAACGGATATGCCAGCCTTCTTCCTTTGTCTTTAAGGTAAAATCCAGCACCTCGTTATCATTTACTCCACCCAGAACTACTATATTTATCTTAACCGGATTTAAACCTTTCCGGCTGGCGACTTCAATTCCCTTTAACACATCTTTTAGCTTCCTTGAACCTGTTATCTTTTCGAAACGGTCTTCTCTTAGGGTATCCAGGCTTATATTTACTCTTTTAAGTCCGGCCTGTTTCATTTCTTCGGCATAGCCGGCTAAAAGGATGCCATTGGTGGTCAATGTTACCTCATCAATGCCTTCTATTCTGGAAAGCATCCTGACAAGCTCAGGCACTTCGGGTCTTACCAGCGGCTCGCCACCGGTTATGCGAACGCTTTTCACACCCATTTCTGCAGAAGCACTGACGATTTTTTCAATTTCTTCGTAGCGCAGGATATCATCATGGGTCATACGAGGAATGTTCTTTACTGTACAGTAAAAACAGCGCAGGTTACATCGGTCGGTAACCGATACCCTGATATAATCGATGCGCCTCTTATAGCAATCAAAAAGCCCTGACATTTTCACACTTCTCTTTAATAATAAAGCCTCCGTATAAGGAGGCATTTATACAAAAAGCTTTACGCCTTCTGTTAAAGCCCTCCTTTCCAAACACGGGCGGCACGGCCGTTTCCAACCGGACCTTAACCGGTTACACGCCATAGCTTTATACCTTAGGCATAGCAACTCGGAGGGTTTTATACTTTAAGTTAATGTACTTGGCAACCTTTAAGCTAATTTAATATAGCATCCTAACCATACGAAAAGCAAACTCAGGCTATACTCCATCTTCGTACAGTTCTTCCTGAAAGTGGATGTCTTTAATTACCGCTTTGAGGCTTTTAATCATCGAAACGGCGTTACGCGGAGCATAACCTTGCCAGTGATTGTTAAAAAAAACGAAGGTAAGCTTCGCCTGCTGGTTGGCTATTTTCACTTTTTTGCCAGTTCTTCTATTTCTTCGTCTGAATAAAGGTACTTATAACGGTTTTCGCTATCACCCTGCCACCACATTTCCCTGTTACGGCCATGAAAGCGGAAGTATGCTATTTCAGAGGTCAGAGGTAAATCATTGGCTATAGAACTCTTAAAGATAGGTTCATCTATCATTACCCAAGCAACGCCGGCCTCTTTCAACAACTCCGCCGTACCCCCATCATCACTCCAGCTACGATCCCTTAATTCAACCGCCAGCGGGTAATTACCGAAAGTCCTGGTAACCGCCTTTAGTATCTGCCTGCAATAACCGTTATTTTTGAAACTCGGCGGGAACTGTGCCAGCAATGCCCCCAATCTATCCTGTTCCACCAGAGGCTTCAAGCCATCTTCAAAGAGAGTGACGTCTCTTTGGGAGATAACCGCCTCTTTGCCTGTAGCCTGCTGGTACATTTGGGGGTGGGTGAACTTCTGCCATAGCTTAACGGTGAATATGAATCCTTCAGGCACCTTCCGTAGCCAGCTAGATACCATTGAAGGTTCCGGAGGCCGATAGAAAGAGCTGTTTACCTCAACAGTATTAAAGAAACGGCTGTAGTACTCAAGCTCGCTTTTTGTATTATCGGGGTAGAAATGGCCCTTCCGGGTATCCTCGCCCCTGGGATAAGACCAGCCAGAAGTGCCGATATATGTTCCGCTCGGCTTACCCATAATCAAACTTTAAATTATTATAAACTTATTCAAGCAGCGAAGGTACATCTTTGCCGGCATCGGCAGTGGTATTCGGCAGGCTTTCCTTATCTTCCTGCCGTTTCTTGATAACCTTAGTTATCTCCTTTGAGCGAGCGTAGAACTCCCTAATACTGGGCACGTCTGCTAGTTCTGATAGCACCACTGTTACTTCAAGTTGCCCCTTTCCCCGGGGGTAATCGCCGTTCCTAAGAAGAGACTTCGGCGCAATTCCCCTAAGGTATTCGCCTAGCTCCTTGACCATATCTAAGTTTATACATTTTGCGGCAGCCGAGAGCAGAAAGAGGCTTCGCCCGGCATCGGCAGGTTTACATTCAACCGAAAGTTGGCTAACGGCCTCATCCATCGCCTGAAGACTGCGCTGTGTACCTTCTCCCCGCTTCATAAAGTCTTTATTCTGACCGAATGGCAGCGTTATTTTGGGCATTTCGGCAGTGCCATAACCGATTGCTGTCCAGCCGACCAGGGTATATTTAATATCACCTGTATCCAGCATCTTGGCGCCGATATGCCTGGACTTCTTCTCTTCACCGGCGCACAGCAGGTTATAGAACGGCTCTACTATCAGCTGGTTTATCTTCTCCATATTGTTAGCCAGCGATGCGTCCTTCCTAACATACCGCTGGTTTTCTACCAGTATAGTTGCATCGGCCACCGAGCCCATCGATTTCAGGCAGACGGCGACGTTATAGGGCGTCCTGTCTTCAATCTTTTCCTCGTGCTCAAAGGGTAGAACTAATATGGCGTAGACAGGTTTATCAACAAACCTTTCTTTCAATACCTTAGCGATGACGGGTGTAACTCCCGAACCGGTGCCGCCGGCGGCACCAGCTATTAGTAAAAAGGCATCTACATCGTAGAAGTTTGGCGCTTCTTTTATGGCATCTATGACCTTATCGCCATCTTCCCTGGCTATCTCGGCGCCAAGTTCGGTTATCTTGGCTACGCCGTGGCCGTGGGTTTTGCCGGCACCGATTAATATTCTATGCCTGTAATCTTCTTTTATAGTTACCAGCCCTGCCAGGTCCGCCGAATCCGTATTAACCGCAAAGGTTTCCGCAAAGATATCAATACCACGTTGACTATGAGCCCTTTTATTCAAACGGGCAAATTCATCGGCGACGCGTCCGCCGCACTGTCCGCAACCTATCGCTAACAACTTCATAGGCCACCTCCATTTTTAGGCAATTATAAAGTGAAGAGGTTCTTGCCAAATCCGTGATTGAGTCTAGCCTCAATCACGCCCTTTGTCAACCGATAATGCTTGACAAGTACCATTAAAACCAATATAACAAAAGCGTAATTATTCAATACTTTTCTTTGCCATAGAAATAATATATACTGTATTGTACTTTAGATATAGTACTTTAGGAGGACTCTTGTTATCAAACTACGGACTGGTCGCTCTATTTTTAATCGTTTCAACCTTCATCGCCATAGCTATTCTGCTTCTTCCCGTAGTACTCAGGCTCCTAAAAATCGTCCCTAAAAATCCTAATAAGGTTAAAAGCCAGACCTACGAATGCGGTATGGAAACGGTGGGGCGCTCCTGGGTTCAATTCAACTTTCGCTACTACTTCTACGCCCTTTTACTCATAGCATTGGATGTGCTGGCTATCTTCCTATACCCCTGGGCGGTTGAGATAAGGCAACTGGAACTTTTCGGTTTTGTGGTGATGCTAATTTTCATCTTTATCATCATTGTCGGTTATATCTATGCCTGGAAAAAGAAGGTACTGGAATGGCAGTAGAAGAATCACCCAGGCATTTCTCATATGACGATTTAGAAATCGACGGCCGTGAAGGCCAGCTTATAGAAACGCTTAAAAACCGTAGCACCAAGCCTTTTCCAGACCCAGCAGGCTGGCTCGAAGATGATGAACTGCCCTCCAACGTACTGCTTACTACCGTGGATAAGATTATCAACTGGTCCCGCCGTTTCTCCCTGTGGCCGGTTACCTTCGGCCTGGCTTGCTGCGCTATAGAAATGATGTGTATGGCTGCCTCCCGCTTCGATACCGCTCGCTTCGGTATGGAAATCTTCCGCGCTTCGCCACGCCAGGCAGACCTGATGATTATCGCCGGTACGCTAACCTGGAAGATGGCGCCTACCTTAAGACGCATCTATGACCAGATGTCGGAGCCAAAGTGGGTGCTTTCCATGGGCGCCTGCGGCACCAGCGGCGGCATATTTAAAGGCTCTTATTCGGTGGTGCCTGGCTTTAACCTTATAGTACCTGTAGATGTCTATGTTCCCGGCTGCCCGCCGCGCCCTGAGGCGCTGCTGGCTGCAGTTATAAAAATACATGAAAAGATTGATAAAGCCCGTACTCTAAGAGGTAGTAAAGAGAAGTGACCCAGGCTCTTGGCGGACAGGTTATAGCAGATATGCTAAAAAGTGCCGGCCTCGTTGGTGTTACAGAGGCTGGTGAGAATAGTTTGATTTTAGATGAAAGCCAATTGCTTGATATAGTCCGTTTTTTAAAAGATACCCCCGAGCTTGATTTTGACTATCTGAGCAGCCTGACGGCCGTCGATTATAAAGAGTACTTTGAGCTTGTCTATCACCTGGCATCTTTGAAGCACAATCATACCCTGGTACTTAAAACCAGGTGTCATAATAGAAACAAGCCCGAAGTGGCTTCGGTAACCTCAATCTGGCGTGGCGCCGATTTACAAGAGAGAGAAATCTACGACCTTTTCGGCATCCGCTTTAGTGGCCATCCCAATCTGAAACGCCTTTTCCTCTGGGAGGGATTCAAGGGCTATCCCCTGCGCAAGGATTATAACAATGACACTTAAGACAGAGAATTTTTCTATAAATGTGGGGCCCCAGCACCCCAGCACCCACGGTGTCTTCCGCATGCGGCTGACCCTTGATGGCGAGGTAGTGGTTGATGTAGAGATAATACTCGGCTACCTTCACCGGGGTATAGAGAAACTTGCCGAAAGCCGTAACTATACCCAGAATATCCCCTTTACAGACAGGCTGGATTACCTCTCGTCTATGACCAACAACCAAGCTTACGTTATGGCTGTCGAAAAACTGGCCGGTATCATCGTGCCCGAGCGTGCCGAATATATAAGAGTTATTATGGCCGAGCTTCAGCGCATCGCCGCCCACCTGGCAGGCCTCGGCTTTTTCTTAAACGATCTGGGTGCCTTTATGACGCCGCTTCTATATATGTTTCGAGAGCGTGAAAAAATAGTAGAGTTATTTGATATGGTCTGCGGCCAGCGGCTCAATTACAATTATATGCGCATCGGCGGCGTCAGCCAGAACCTCCCCGACGAATTCTTGACCGCTCTGAAGATATTTGTTGACGAAATGCCCGTCTATATAGATGAATACCACAGGCTAATCTCGGAAAACGAGGTTTTTCTTGCCCGTACCAAAGGAGTCGGCATCCTGCCTAAAGAGACGGCTGTCAATACTTCGGCGGCGGGTCCGGTGCTGCGCGGCAGCGGTATCAAGTGGGATATCCGTAAAGCCAATCCTTACTCCGTCTATGACCGCTTTGATTTTGACATTCCTACAGGTGGAACAGGCGATTCTTTCGACAGATACTGGGTGAGAATGGAGGAAATGAACCAGAGCGTTCGTATAATAAAACAGGCCATGAAGCAGCTTCCCGATGGCGAGATTATGGCTAAAGTCCCCCGCATGTTAAAACCGCCTGCCGGTGAAGCCTACGGATATATAGAAGCTCCCAAGGGCGAACTCGGTTTTTATCTGGTATCCGACGGCAGCGACAAGCCCTACCGCTTTCATATAAGGGCGCCCAGTCTTATAAACCTTACTGCAATCAGGGATATGATGATTGGCTGGAAGGTAGCCGATATAATTGCAATTTTCGGCAGTATAGATATCGTCCTCGGTGAGGTTGACAGATGACGGATGGCACACAGCAACTCGTCCAGGCAGCTGCAAGCACTGCAGGCAGCGATTTCTGGGGGCATTTCGCCTTGTTTGCTCTCATTCTACTGGTTTTTATCATCGGCAGCGTTTTAGTATTCATCTGGCTGGAAAGAAGGGCTATAGGCCGTTTCCAGATACGCCCAGGGCCTAACCGCGCCGGTATCTTCGGCATACTGCAGCCCTTCGCCGATGTTATTAAAATACTTCTAAAAGAAGACATTGTTCCCGATAAAGCAGATAAAAAAGTCCACTGGTGGGCACCGGTAGTCGCTCTGGTACCTGCTTTTATGGTCTTCGCTGTCATCCCCTTCGGTGAAGAGGCACTGCTGGCCGACCTGAATATCGGCATACTTTATATTATGGCCGTTAGCTCGGTGGTTGTCATAGGCATCTTTATGGCCGGCTGGGGCTCCAGTAACAAGTATTCTCTGCTGGGCGCCATGCGCACCATCGCACAGGAAGTTTCCTACGAGATACCGCTGGTACTCTCTATTATAGGCGTGGTGATGTTGGCAGGTTCTCTATCTATGACCGAAATAGTCAAAGCTCAGGATACGCCTTTTATAATCATACAGCCGCTGGGTTTCTTTATATATATAACAGCCGCTATGGCAGAAATTAACCGCACTCCCTTCGACCTCCTGGAAGCCGAATCCGAAATTATCGCCGGCTTCCACACGGAGTATTCAGGCATGAAGTTCGGCCTTTTTTACCTTACCGAGTACGCCGAGGTCCTGGCGGTATCGGCTATAGCCACTACACTTTTCCTGGGCGGCTGGCAGGGTCCGCTGCTGCCCCCCTGGCTGTGGTTCTTTATCAAGCTCTTGTCCATCTTCGCCTTCATTATCTGGATACGCAGCACTCTGCCACGCCTGCGCATAGACCAGGTTATGGGCTTCGCCTGGAAATTCCTGCTGCCTCTGGCGCTTATAAATCTGCTTCTTACCGCTCTTGGCATACTGGTCTGGCCCGAGGCACCGGTTTGGGTTATTTCACCGCTTAGCATAATAATAGCCGTAGCGCTGGTACTTTTATGGTCAAAACTTTTCAAACCTGGAGGCGGTCGTGTTGAGATTTGATCGCTACGGCAAAGGCATAGCCAAGGGTATGGCGGTTACCTTCAAGCACTTATTCCGCAAGTGGATAACCGTACAGTACCCCGAACAAAAGCTCAACATGTCTAAAAGGATACGCGGTACGGATATTATCTGGGACAGGGAAAGTTGTATCGCTTGCTCCCAGTGCGCCCGCGCCTGCCCTATCGGCTGCATTGATATGCTTACCTCCCGTGGTGAAGATAATAAGCTCAAGGTAGACCACATTTCCATAGACTTCGGACTGTGTATATTCTGCGGTCTCTGCGTCGAGGTCTGCCCAACCAAGAAATCCCTTTTTATGAGTTATAATTACGAGAGGACGAGCTACCGCTGTAGCAACTGCCAGCCAAGGGAGGGTCTTTCCGCCTCGGACAAAAGATGTAAAGAGCTTATTCTTTCAAATGACGAACTACTGGCTTCTAAAGATAGAATAAGAAGCGCCTACTATCACCCCGATATAGAATCAAGCCTGCCCAGGCAAACGCTGCTGCTTGAGAAGACAAAATATTCAGAGGATTTTAAAAAGAAATGGAAATAGCATTCTGGATTATAGCCGCTATCTGCGTGGTTGCCGCACTTGGAGTGGTGATGCTGCGGGATATCTTCCGTTCGGCGCTATTTCTAA
>DAOUMG010000076.1:0-10430 GCA_034411935.1 Dehalococcoidaceae bacterium | reverse complement strand
CGGCGCTTTCCTGGCCGCGGTGCTGGAGGGCGAACAGGGCAAAAAAGGTAAGCCTAGCTACATCTTCTACGGGGGCAAAGACACCAAAAACGCCGCAAGCCTCTCGCAATACGCCAGCCTCTCAAAAACTTTAGTAGGAAGGTTACTTTTTAATTATAGAGTATATACAAGTTACGGTCAATTATTTATAATTGGATGCCAAAGAATTCAAATATGCCACGTAAGCCGTAGTAGCCGGCGTAGGCGATAGCGGTACACTTTATAGTCTTGCCGGCGAAAGCGATAAGAAAATATCTTCTGATACCGAGGCGCATGGCGCCAGCGGCCAGTGATACCGGGTAGAAGAAAGGATTAATAATGGCCGAGATAATAAATATCGTCCAGCCGCCCCTTCGCTCCATCAGGTTCATCAGCCGTATATAGGCTTTAGCTAATCTTCCCTGAGCACCCTGCTCCCTTATTTTTTGCAGGGGCGTACCACCGCCGTAACCGGTCATATAAATCGTCAGGGCGCCCAAAGTCTCGCCCAGACTGGATACTATACCTACAAAGGCAGGAGCGATAACAGCCGGCCCGAACCAGGGCGTCAGTACACCGCCCATGGCGAACTGGACGGCCAGCATCGGTACCGGCACCATTACTGTAGCTCCACCCAGGGCGCTGATAAAGAATAACCCGAAGTAGCCGTAGCCGGTAAGTTGCTGGACGATATCCCGGTTAATGATAATTAGTACCGCCAGGAATATTGTTGCGGCGACGCCGAGGATGCCGACCCAGTATTCCCACCTTCCGAGTCCGCCTTTAATCCTGGACCACAGGCTAACGTCGATCACAGGTTTTCCTGTATGCAGTGTTTTATTTCTTTACCGCCTTTTCGCTTTTTTAGCTATGAAGGTTAGTTTATCACCTTTCAAGCCGACCAGTATGGTATCGCCTTCTTTAAAGTCGCCGCTTAAAAGTCTGCCGGAAAGCGGATTTTCAAGATGGCGCTCAATAGCCCGTCTCAAAGGGCGGGCACCGTAGGTCGGGTCGTAACCTATCTTAGCCAGCCATGATTTGGCTTCGGCGCTTATATGGAGGATTATCTTGCGCTCGGCCAGGCGAGCGGCGACATCTTTAGCCATAAGGTCTACTATCTTTTGAAGCTGTTCCTGGGATAGCTCGTGGAAGACGATGATTTCATCTACGCGGTTGATGAATTCGGGGCGGAAGGTTTTCCTGACCTCGGCCATCACCTTGGACTTCATCTTCTCGTAGCTCTGCTCGCGGTTGGCTTTCTGGCCGTCTTCAGTAGTGAATCCTATAGCCATCTCGCGCCTTATAAGCTCGACACCCGTGTTAGAGGTCATTATGATTACCGTGTTTTTAAAGTCTACGGTGCGTCCGTGGCCGTCGGTAAGACGGCCGTCGTCCAGTACCTGTAACAGGCTATTGAAAACTTCAGGATGGGCCTTTTCTATCTCATCGAGCAAAATAACCCGGTAGGGGCGCCGCCTGACGGCTTCGGTGAGCTGGCCGCCTTCATCATAGCCGATGTAGCCTGGCGGTGCGCCGATAAGCCGTGATAACGTATGCTTCTCCTGGTATTCAGACATATCCAGCCTTACCATAGCTTCCTCATCGCCGAACAGGAACCAGGCCAGCGTCCTGGCAAGCTCGGTCTTGCCGACGCCGGTGGGTCCTAAAAACATGAAGCTGCCGATAGGACGCCTGGGGTCCTTTAATCCGGCATGGCTTCTACGGATAGCTTCCGAAATGGCTTTGACGGCTTCTTCCTGGTTTATCAGCCGCTCGTGTATCCGCTCTTCCATGTGAACCAGCTTTTCAGATTCGCCCTCCATCATGTGCGAGACGGGGATGCCCGTCCAGCTGGAGACCAGCCCGGCGATATGCTCTTCCTTACCCACCTGGTCTATCTTTTCTCTCTTCAGCCACCCATCCCTGGCTTTCTTATAGTCTTCCTCGGCTCGCATTCTTTCAGTTTTTAACTGAGCCGTTTTTTCATATTCCTGCCGTTGGGAAGACGCCTCCTCTTCATCAAGTAGCTGCTTTGCTTTTTTCTCAAGTTTCTTTACCTCGGGCGGAGCGCTCTCGCTATCCAGCCTGAGCTTGGCAGCCGCCTCGTCGATTAAGTCTATGGCTTTATCGGGCAGGTGTCTATCCGATATATAGCGCTGGCTCAATCGGGCGGCGGCTTCCAGGGCTTCATCGGTTATCTTTATTTTATGGTGCGCTTCATATCTGGGGCGCAGCCCTTTCAAAATTTCTATGGTGTCTTCTATGTTAGGTTCTTCTACGAAAATAGGCTGGAAACGCCGTTCCAGTGCCTTGTCTTTTTCCACGTTCTTCCTGTATTCGTCCATGGTGGTGGCGCCGATTACCTGAAGCTCGCCGTGAGCCAGTGCCGGTTTCATCATATTGCTGGCGTCTATAGCCCCCTCGGCGGCGCCGGCACCGACTACCGTATGCAGCTCATCTATAAAAAGGATAACCTCTCCCTGTGCCTGGCGTACTTCGTCCATAACCGCTTTAAGTCTTTCTTCGAACTCGCCGCGGAACTTGCTGCCGGCTACCAGTGCCCCCATGTCAAGCGCCATCACCCTGCGATTTTTAAGCGATTCAGGTACATCGCCGGCAGCGATTTTCTGGGCGACTCCCTCGGCGATGGCCGTCTTGCCGACACCGGCTTCGCCGACGATTACGGGATTGTTTTTGGTACGGCGGGAAAGTATCTGCATTACCCTCTTTATCTCGTTATCGCGCCCGATGACGGGGTCAAGCTTATCTTTCTGCGCCATTTCTGTTAAGTCGCGGCTGTATTTAGCAAGCGAGCGGTAACGGCTCTCGGCGCGGGCATCGGTTACCCGGTGACCGCCGCGTATCTTCTGCAGGGCTGTATATACCTTTTCTTTATCAATGCCGAACTTTTTCAAAATACCGCAGGCTTCGCCTTTTTCTTCGCTGCAGATAGCGATAAAAAGGTGCTCGGTGCCGATATATTCGTCCTTTAAGCGCTTGGCTTCGGTATCGGCCGCCTGGAAGAGCCCGTAGATACGGGGGGTGGGATATATCTGGGGGCTTTCGTGCCCCAGTTTGGAAATTCTATTAAGGACTGCCTCGACTTCTCCCTTAACACTATCAACATCTATATCTAGCTCTTTTAGAATATCGCTGACTAATCCTTCTTTTTGATTAAGCAGGGAGAGCAAAATATGCTCCACGTCCCACTGGCTATGCTGCATCTGGCGTACCAGCATCTGGGAATCGGTTAGCGCATCTTGAGCCTGTTCCGTAAATCTATCCGCTTTCATCTAACTTCTCCTTGAGCCTAGCTAATTCTTTTTGTAATCTCTCTCTTTCCTTCTGTAGCGCCTGCATCCGCTGGAGCATATTGAGGATAACCTCCACACCGGCCATATTGACGCCCATTTCGTCTATAAGTGTTCTTACTCTCCTTAGCAGATTGATATCGCTTTCCGAATACAGGCGGATGTTGCCCGAGGAGCGACTGGGTTTTATTATGCCTATCCTCTCATAGTAGCGCAAGGTATAGGTCTTGATGCCCAGCATCTCCGAAGCAATGCTTATTACATAGCGTGGTCTATCTTCGTTAACAGTCATCTAAATCACCTCTCTTGGGCTATTAAACATCTGGCCTGAGCTTTCCCAGTTTATTAAATAACTCTTTTTCTTCGGCGGATAACTTACCGGGTAAAACAACGTTTACTTTGGCTATCAGGTTGCCACGAACGGCTTTGCCTAATATGGTCATACCCTGACCGGTCAGGCGGAAAGTGCGCCCGTTCTGGGTTTGCGGTGGAATCCTGAGCGCCAGCCGTCCGCCTTTTATGGAGGGCACCGATATTTCTCCGCCAAGCATAGCTACCGTCAGGGGTACCGGTACGGCAACGCTTAAGTCGTCGCCGTTTCGCTCGAATATGCGGTGCGGTTTTACCTTTACCAGCAGGTAAAGGTCTCCTCTGGCACCGCCCGAAGCTCCATGACCGCCTTTACCGGCCAGCCTTACCCTGGAACCTGTCTTAACGCCGGCAGGCACTTTAACCTCAAGCCGTTCCGTTCCCGGAACGACGCCGGCGCCGCGGCAACTGGGGCAGATGTTATTTTGTTGACGGCCGCTGCCCTGGCAGGCAGGGCAGGGTTTTTCAGTTTGCAGGCTGAGCATCCTCTGGGTGCCGCTGGAGGCTTCTTCCAGGCTTACCTCTACGCCGTATTCGATATCCTGGCCTCGCCTGGGACGCGACCTGTAACCGGCACCGCCGCCGCGAAGTATCTCATCGAACAGGCTGCCGATGTCGCCGCCCTCGAAGCGGATACCGCCGCCACGGTTAAAGGCGCTGAAGTCAAAATTCTGGTAGGGGCCTTGCTTGCCGCCGGCTTGAGCAAACTGGTCGGCGTGCTGCCACTGGTCGCCGAACTTATCGTACTTTTTACGCTTTTCCTTGTCGGATAAAACCTCATAAGCCTCGTTAATTTTCTTAAAGGTCTCCTCGGCGGACTTGTCATCGGGATTAACGTCGGGGTGGTATTTGCGCGCCAGCTGGCGGTACGCCTTTTTAAGCTCCTGCGCGCTGGCATTTTTACCCACACCTAATATCTTGTAATAATCCTTAGCGGCCATATCTAACCATTGAATTGCAAGATAAGCTATTATAGATTATGAAAACAAAGATGTCAAATAAGATTTAACAAAGTTAATAAAATGATATTAACCGGCTCTATGCTGATAAAAGTTAAGGAGAACTTCATTTCGCAAAACCTTGACATTTGAAGAAAGGCGCTTTATACTTTCATTAATTAACCAACTCCCCCACCGATTTCAATAATGCCCATTAAGGCTTTTCAATATTGTTTGTTAATTTGTTTATGTATATAGCTGTGGGTTATTCGCAGATTAAAGACCTGGTTATCCTTTATGGCTAAGTATATCTTTGTCACCGGTGGCGTGGTCAGCTCAGTAGGCAAAGGTATTACCGTAGCTTCTATCGGCACCATTCTCAAGAGTCGTGGTGTTAGCGTTTCCGTCCAGAAGCTCGATCCCTACCTGAATGTCGATCCGGGTACGATGTCCCCATATCAGCACGGCGAGGTCTTCGTTACCCAGGACGGCGCCGAGACAGACCTCGACCTGGGTAACTACGAGCGCTTCATAGATATCAACCTGACGGCGGATTCCAATGTTACCTCGGGGCAGATATACAGCGCGGTCATCGCCAAAGAAAGGCGGGGTGATTTTCTGGGAGGCACGATACAGGTGGTGCCTCATGTTACCACCGAGATAAAAGAACGTTTTAAGAAACTGGCGGATAAATCGGGGGCGGATGTAGTTTTAATTGAAGTAGGCGGCACGGTGGGTGATATAGAAGGCCAGCCCTTCCTGGAGGCCATCCGACAGATGAGGAACGATGTCGGGCGGGATAACGTGCTCTATATCCATGTAACTTTGCTTCCTTATATAAGCTCTACACAGGAACTTAAGACGAAGCCCACACAGCATAGCGTTAACGAGCTAAGGCGCATCGGCATCCAGCCGGATATACTGGTATGCCGCAGCGATTATCCTATTTCAGAGGCGACCAGGGATAAGCTGTCTCTGTTCTGCGATGTCAGCCGGGAAGCGGTTATCTTTATGCCCACAGTGCCTTCCATATATGAAGTACCGCTGGTCCTCGAAGAAGAGGGAATGGGCAGGTTGCTGGTAGAGAGACTAAAATTGAAAGCTGCCTCTTCAGATTTAGACGACTGGCGGAAAATAATAAGTTGCCTCAGGGAAGAGTACGAGCCGGTTACCGTTGCTTTAGTAGGCAAGTATGTCGAGCTTAAAGATTCATACTACTCGGTTCGTGAAGCATTATGTCATGCCGCCCTTTTTCACGGGCGCAAGCTTAATCTGCAATGGGTTCATTCCGAGGAACTGGAAAAGAAAGGCGGAGAGCACCTATTGAGATTGGCGCAGGGCATAATAGTTCCCGGCGGTTTTGGCGAAAGGGGCATAGAGGGAATGGCCAGGGCGGCTAGATACGCCCGAGAAAACAAAATTCCATACCTTGGGCTATGTCTGGGTATGCAGATTATGGTTATTGAGTTCGCCCGTCATGTTTTTAGTTCGGACGAGCCGAACTCGACCGAATTCAACCCGGATACCGCTTATCCTATAATAGATATCTTACCGGAGCAGAAACAGGTAGCCGGTAAGGGAGGAACCATGCGGCTGGGTAACTACCCCTGCCATTTAGTTAAAGGAACGCTGGCAGCTAAGGCGTACGGCCAGGAGCTTGTTAACGAGCGACACAGGCACCGCTATGAGTTCAACAGCAGGTTTATAAAAGAAATGACCGATGCCGGGATGGTATTTTCAGGTTTATCCCCGGACGGCAAGCTGGTGGAAATCAGCGAAATTAAGGAGCACCCATGGATGGTTAGCTGCCAGTTCCACCCGGAGTTCGGTTCTCGTCCTGGCAAACCGCACCCTTTGTTCCGGGATTTTATCGGCGCTGCCAAAAATGTAATGCGCGAGGGGGCGCAAAGCAAACTACCCATTTCATAAGTGATACGATTTAGCTCTATCTTAATGAATAGGCTAACCTCTGCAAGGAGAATGAAATGAGAATCTTCCTGGATACAGCTAATATAAAGGAAATTAAAAAGGGTGCCCGTATGGGCGTTGTCAGCGGGGTGACTACCAATCCTACGCTGGTATCTAAAGAAGGCCTAAGCGATTACAGGGCAGTGGTCAAGGAAATATGCTCTATAATTCAGGGGCCGGTATCGGCGGAAGTGGTGGTTAACGAACCACAGGCGATGCTTGAACAGGCGCGACAGATAGCTACCTGGGCGCCTAACGTGGTAGTCAAGATACCATCTACAGCCGATGGTCTTGAAGTAACCTCGGTGCTGGTCAAGGAGAATATAAAGGTCAATATGACGCTGTGTTTTTCCGTTAACCAGGCCATACTCGCGGCGCTGGTCGGGGTTACCTTCATCAGTCCTTTCGTCGGCCGGCTGGATGATGCCGGGCATGACGGTATGGGGCTGGTTAAAGAAATAGTAGAAGTCTATAAGAATTATAATTTCAAAACCGAGGTACTGGCGGCCAGCATCAGACATCCGCTTCACTGCGTGGCGGCGGCAAAGGCAGGAGCTCATATAGCTACCATACCTTTTGATGTACTGGAAAAGATGGCCAGGCATCCTATGACCGATACCGGCATCGCCCGCTTTCTTGCCGACTGGCAGAAGGTGCAGGAGCAAAAAGGAAGTAGATGAAAAGGAACTAGTTCGGCATTATTTCTAACTAATTACTACTAATAATAATTAAGAAACCTTTCATAAACACATAAGCTATATAAAAATGGGATTATTTAACTTTATAGGAATTTACGTTAACTGAAAAGAGCCCTGTTCTTAGGGCAGAACTAAGGTGAGGTGGATTATGGTAGAAACCGTTCAAATTGATATCGCTCAGCTTGAGAGCAAGACCAGAGAAGAGCTGCTCCAGCTGGCTAAGGAGCTGGAGCTTAAGAGTTGCGCAACTCTTAAGAAACAGGAGCTGGTGATGCGATTGCTGCAGGCACAAGCCGAGAGGCAGGGCAATCTCTTCTGTAGCGGTATTCTGGAGATTATGACCGATGGCTATGGCTTTTTAAGGCAGAGTTCGCTTTTGCCCAGCGCATCGGATATCTACGTATCGCAATCGCAGATTCGTCGCTTTGGTTTGAGAACGGGCGATATGGTTATCGGCCAGGGCAGGCCGGCTAAAGTAGGCGAGAAGTATTTCAGCCTGCTCAGGGTGGAGGCGATAAACGGTATCAATCCGGAAATGGCCAAGAGACGCCCCTCGTTTAGCTCGTTGACACCGACCTTTCCTAACAATCTTATTGACCTTGAACATTCGGCTAAAGAGCTTTCTACCCGGTTGGTAAACCTGGTCGCCCCCATAGGGCGGGGGCAGCGTGGTTTGATAGTATCGCCGCCCAAGAGTGGTAAGACGGTGCTTTTAAAAGCAATAGCCAACGCAATCACTACCAACTACAGCGATATACATTTGATGGTCTGCCTTATCGGCGAGAGGCCGGAGGAAGTAACCGATATGAAGCGCTCTGTAGAAGGCGAGGTAATCGGAGCTACTTTCGACGAGGCGGTTGAAAACCAGACGCGGGTAGCCGAACTGGCACTAGAGAGAGCCAAGCGGATGGTGGAAAGCGGCCGCGACGTGGTCATCCTGCTGGACGGAATCACCAGGTTGACCAGGGCTTATAATCTGGCGATGCCTTCAAGCGGGCGTACCCTTTCAGGCGGTATCGACCCGGTAGCTCTACATCCTGCCAAGCGTTTTATCGGCGCCGCCCGGAATATGGACGAAGGCGGCAGCCTGACAATCATCGCTACCTGCCTGATAGATACCGGCAGCCGTATGGATGAACTAATCTACGAAGAATTCAAGGGCACCGGCAATATGGAACTGCACCTTGACCGTAATCTGGCGGAGCGGCGCGTCTTCCCGGCGATAGACATTAAGCGCAGCAGTACCAGACGCGAAGAGTTGCTTATGGATGACGATACATACAGGCAGATACAGTTACTAAGGCGCATGGTGGCTATGATTGGCGATAATTCACCCAGCGCTAACGAGGTTACCGAGCGCGTTCTGGAGCGCCTGAGGAAAACAAAAGACAATGCCGAATTTTTAGCTAATCTGAGCAAGGAAACATAAAGGGATAATTAAAGCTAGAAGGTATTGACACCTGTGGTATTATATAGAGTAAGAAATTTAAGGAAGGGGGTGGTATGCTTGGAAACATCCCGCAAGGGGAAGGCGCCTAGAGGGTGTAAACGCAGTTCTAAAGAACCTTGTCTCCATACAAAGTAAAGAGGAGATGATATCTTCTTATGTATGGGGTCGTAAAATATCTAACTTTAGTTTAGAAATACTTTAAGGAGAATACAATAAGTGAAAAATAAAATGAAAGGAATATTGGCAGTTGTCCTGACGCTTAGTCTTATGTCGACGCTGCTGTTCGTAGGTGCTATACCGGTATCAGCGGCCCCCGGCACCAATGCCTGGGGAAGTGTTAACCTGCCAGCATTAGCCGAAGGGTCTAACATCGGTACGGCCGATATCGCGCCTGACGGCGCCATCTTCGCCGCGATTTACGAATCCAGCAAATGGGCCGTAAAGAAGTCGGTTGATGAGTGCGTTACTTGGACTGCTACCAAGTACACAGGTACGTCGACAGCCATTACAGCCATTGAGGTTTCGGCCAACTACGCGGTTGACGGTGCCTTTTTCGTTGGTACCCACGGCGGTGACCTCTTCAGGGTCGATAGCACGCTGTCGCTTCAGATATTGACGCCGCAGGATTCCAATGCCACCGAGGCAGGTACTATCTATGACCTCGATAGCTGGTACGACGGCTCCCATGTCTGGATCCTGGCCGGTACAGATATCGATGTCCTCATCCTGGAGTACAAGGTCCCGGCGACTTCCTGGATTGACCTTGAGTTAGCTGGCGGCCCCGGTGTGGAAAGGGATGCCATCAGGGTGGCCTTTGCCTCCGACTTTGCCACCAGCAGCCGTTTCTGGACTCTGGCTGATCCGAATAACGATGGCGACTACGATTTAACTTCTACCATCTCGCCCGGACAGTGGGGACTGACCATCAAGCCCTGGGATTCGGGGATTAGCATAAGCCATCCCTTCGCCGTTGATATGGCACAGGCACCCTTCTATACCAACTCGTCTCCTGCCTTCTATGTCGCCCTGAGTGACGGCAGTGACGGCGGCAATATCTTCCTGGTACAGGCCAATGCCACCGCTGCCAGCGCCCAGGCTCTATGGACGCCTGGCGACAGGGACTTCGGCAGTGTTGAGGTTGCCGGTACCACCATTATTGCTGGCGATGCTGATGAAGCCTATGTCGAAATCAGCGATAATGCCGGCGATACCTGGACGGAAGCTTTGAAACAACCCAGCCCCGGACATAACGCTGACGAACCCGCTATCGGGGTCTATATACTGGGTACCTATAACGAGGATACCGGCCACGTACTGGCGCTTACCCATGGCACCGGTTCAGCCGTCAGCCTTTCTATTGATGGCGGCTATACCTATAATGGCATCAGCAAGATTGATGGCGATATCGACTGGATCGTAGATATCGCTTTCTCACCGGTAACCTCCAGCCAGCCAGCTGTGATGATAACCTACGATAATGCGAAAAGTCTCTATAGCATCTGGCGGACGAACGATGCCACGGCTACAACCGTGAGCTGGGTGAGGATTCTGGCAACACACACTTTCTACAGCCATATTGGTTATACCTTAGATGGCAATGCCATCCTCATTCAAAATGAGTACGATATCTACAAGTCCACCAATAACGGAGATCTATTCAATCTATGGCGCACCCTGC
>DAOUMG010000075.1:0-6478 GCA_034411935.1 Dehalococcoidaceae bacterium | reverse complement strand
GTCACCCTGGCAATGCTGTTCCCTTGTATCGCTACCCTGGTCGTTTTCTTAAGAGAACTGGGTGCTAAAAACCTGGCAAGGTCGCTGGCGATAATGATTGTGGCTGCTTTACTAACCGGAGGGATACTGAACCTTATACTCCAGTAAACGATTCCGATTTAACACAATATCTTTTTAATGCTAGAATAACTTAAGTAATAACTTTTCTAATGATTGAACTAAAAAAGATACGCAAGACTTACCGCATCGGCCAGGAAACCATAAACGCCCTGGCCGGAGTAGACCTTGAAATAGCCGAGGGTGAGTTCACCGCTTTCGTGGGGCCCTCCGGCTCGGGCAAGTCCACCCTTCTTCATATCATCGGCGGGCTTGATAAGCCCACCTCCGGTAAGATTACCGTGGACGGGCAGGATTTAAGCGAAGCCAGCGACGGCGAGCTTTCCGCCTACCGCAATAGAAACGTGGGTTTCGTTTTCCAGAGCTTCAACCTGCACCCCACCTATAACGCCCTTGAGAATGTAGCCATACCATGTATTTTTACCGGATTATCCACCGCCGAAAGGCTCAAGCTGGCAGAAGAAGCACTGGAAGCGGTCGGTTTATCCGGGCGTGCCAGACACCGCCCTAACCAGCTCTCCGGCGGTGAAAGACAGCGTGTCAGCATTGCCCGCGCCCTGGTTAATAGGCCTAAAGTTATAATCGCCGACGAGCCTACCGGTAACCTGGATTCCAAGACGGGCAGCCGTATTATGGAGCTTCTTCTGAAGTTGAACAAGGAAAGAGGCATCACCTTGCTTATCGCCACCCACGATGTCAACCTCACCGAGCAGGCAGATAGAGTGATTATACTTCGAGATGGCCAGATAGCCGAGGAGAGGAGAGGCGGTTGAGATTCTCGGACTTTATCCGTATGGCTTTCTCTAATTTGTGGCGACGTAAGCTGCGCACCTCGCTTACCGTTCTGGCAATAGTCATCGGAGCTACGCTGGTGGCGCTGATGGTTTCTCTGGGAAACGGGCTGGAAAGCTTTATAGTAGACCAGTTCGGCTTCATGGTATCACAGGAAACTATTACTGTTTCCAAAAGCAACGATTTTGGTTTCGGCAACGGCAGGCCACACGAGATAGAAAGCAACGAGATTGAGATTCCGTCGCCTTTCACAAAAGCCGAGGTTGATGAAATTAAGTCTATAGAAGGCGTTGAAAGGGTAGACCCCTATATCACCGTTTCGGCGCTGGCTGTCAGCCCCGAGGGTAGCGATAAACTCTACTCCGTCTTTGCTAACGCCGTCCCCTACTACGAAGTTTCCTTAAGAAAGCTTACCGCTGGGCAATACTTTTCAGAAGGCTCTAGCGGGCAATGCCTGATAGCCTACGATTACCTGGAAGTTTTCGGCTGGCCCGACGCCGAATCGGCGCTGGGTAAGGAAGTTACTATTTTGATGGGCAAACTAAACCCTTTTGACCGAACTACCAGAGAATACAGTTTTACCGTAGCCGGCGTCGTCCAGCAGTCCATCAACAACGTGGAAGTGCTCATTCCCACCGGCGATGCTATAGAAATGGCGCGCTTCTATCAAAGTAATCCCGCTATCTACACCGAGGAAGAGCCGGGCTTCGCCCTTCAGGTAAAAGCTGTTAACGAGGAGTCTGTGGACAGCATCGCCCTGGCTATAGGTGAGTTAGGCTACAGTACCATCACGGCAGATGAGATACTACAAGAGATAAACAACGTCTTCGGCATCATCCAGATAGGCCTTTCCGCCTTCGGCATCATCGCCCTGGTGGTGGCCAGCATCGGTATCATAAACACGCTAATCATGGCGATATACGAACGCACCCGTGAAATAGGCGTTATGAAAGCCGTAGGCGCTACCAGAGGAACGATAAGACTGCTGTTCACAATAGAAGGCGGCGCCCTGGGCTTTATCGGGGGTGTTATCGGCGTTGTTTTTGCCTTTATGCTGGGGCAGGCGCTCAATATAATCGGCAGCCGTACCTTTTTGAGCGACTTCCCTAACTTTGACCTGTCTGTCTTCCCGCCGTGGCTCCTATTCGGCGTGGTAGCCCTGACCACCGCCATCAGCCTTATCGCCGGCCTCTACCCGGCCAACCGCGCCGCCGGCCTTGACCCGGTAGAAGCCCTGCGCTACGAATAACGGCTGTCAAATACATAGTCTCTCTATGTATATCGCAGGTACACTTGACACACTGACTTTAGTCATAGTACTATTGCTGAAATCATATTAAAATCACCTTTACGCTTTAAAATAAACAGGAGGTCAATTAAGTGAAAACTAAAGGTCTCATTTCTATCGGTCTTATTATCATTGTCCTGGCTGTGGTCTTTCTCTATGTTATTTTCCCGGGCATGGCCAAGCTGCCCGAAGACTACGAGCAGGAGTATAGCTTCGAAGGCTCAGTCCAGGTTTATGTTTCCTCACTAGGTGTACTGGTTCCTATTGAAACTAAAATGACCAGAACCCTTGAAGCGACGGGCATAACCGATGATGATGTACTGCTACTAAAGCAGGATATTACTTTCTTCGAAGCTACATCCGGCGCCCCGCTGGGAGCTATTAATCCAGCTCTGGCAGCCCTGAATACTTCCGAAGTCTATGGTCTTGATAGAACCGACCGTACCAATGTCCCCGGTGAAGGCGATATGAGCAGAAGCGGCCAGTTCACCTTCCCCGCTGGTGTGGAACAACAAACCTATCAATACTGGTCTTCCTCGACAAGATCAACTCTACCGGCCACTTTCGTAAAGGAGGAAACCTACGAGGGTATAAATGTCTATGTGTTTGAAATAAATAGTAATGGCAATCCTTATACTGCTGACGAGACCACCGGATTACCGCGAACTATGGATGTCTACGCCAAGATCAGGGTAGAACCTGTTAGCGGCGTGCCCGTCTATGCATTATCCAGGACAACCATCAACCTACAACACCCTGTGGCTGGTTCTATGCCCGTTCTTATTAACGAAAGCGCTTATACCAGCGCTACCATCAATGAAATGGTAGACCTTGCCAAGAGCACCAGTAATCTGATTCTCTGGGCCAGCGTTTACGGTTTCTGGATTCTCATCGGCGTCGGCGGGCTGTTACTGTTAATCGGTATAGTTAATACCGTTCGCTCTAAATAGATAACAGAATAAGATTATAAAAAGTACATAAAGCGGCGAGTTGTTAAAGCCCGAAAAGGCAGATGATACTCGCCGCTTCTTCATACCTAAGGAATCTTCAAATCTTGCCATAGATATAGCAGAAAGGCTATTATGGAAGCGCGAATAGGAGCTACATAAATGCAATACGGAAGCCGCCAGGGAATCTCCCTGGACCTGATACTGACACTAATAACCATTAATATCGCCCTCTATGTAGCGGTGGTTATTACGCCGGAGTGGGGGAATGCCCTGGCTATGGAAGCGGGTAACATCTGGAGCAAGCCCTGGACGCTGCTTACCAGTATGTTCGTCCATGCCAGCATCTGGCACGTCTTCGCCAATATGCTGGCTCTCTTCTTTTTCGGTAGTTACCTGCTGCGTATAATGGGCAGCCGGCAGTTTCTGGTTACTTACTTCGGCGGCGGGTTGCTGGGCAGCATCCTGTTCGGTTTGCTTGGGCCTGCGGGACAACTGGCCGTCGGCGCTTCGGGGGCGATATTCGCCCTGGGCGGGGCACTGGCTATACTACAACCTAACCTGAAGGTGTTTATCATCCCGATACCGATACCGATGCCCCTCTGGATAGCCGTTATTGGCGGCTTTGTCGTCCTTTCCTTCCTGCCCTTCGTTGCCTGGGAAGCCCACCTCGGCGGCCTCGTCTTCGGACTGGTATCCGGCTACCTCTTCAAGACAAGGGCCGGACATTATTTCTAGGCTACGCTCTTTTTAGCCTTTGAGCTGGTGCTTTTTCCCGCAATTTACTAGAGAAAAAGACCGCTTTGTGGTATCCTATTTCAAGTGATTTTACCACCCGTCCGCTTAAAATTCGCTTAAACTTTCTTTTAAGGGGGATTTTTAATGGAGCAGCAGGCAAACGAAATCAGCCGTAACAGAATCGCCCGGTTTCTAAATAAATCTCCGGAGGATTTCACCAAGGCAGACCTTATTAAATACATAGAATCCAACGATATTGAGATGGTCAACTTCCGCCACATGGGTAAGGATGGCACCCTTAAAACCCTGAACTTTGTCATTCACAGCAAGGAGCAGCTGGACCGTATGCTCTCGGCGGGAGAGAGGGTCGACGGCTCAAGCCTGCTGGCGGCTATCGACGCCGCTTCCAGCGACCTTTACCTTATCCCCCGCTATAAAACCGCTTTTGTCAATCCTTTTGCCGAGGTTCCCACTCTTGATATCCTGTGTTCCTACTACACCCACAAGGGCATCCCCCTACCCAGCGCACCCGAGCAGATCTTAAGAAAAGCCCAGAAATCCTTAAAAGACGGTACCGGTATGACGATGGAAGCCCTGGGCGAGCTGGAGTACTATGTCTTCTACAATAATAAACAGCTCTTCCCGGCTACCGCCCAGGCCGGTTACCAGGAATCGTCCCCTTTTTCCAAGTGGGAACGCCTGAGATATGAAGCTATGCAGGCTATCGCCCAGGCGGGAGGCAGGATAAAATACGGCCACTCCGAAGTGGGCAACATCAGAGAAGGCGAGAAGGAGATGGAGCAGCACGAGATAGAGTTCCTGCCGGTTAGCCTGGAGGATGCCGCCGACCAGCTGGTTATCGCCAAGTGGATGCTCAGGATGATTGGCTATAAATACGGAGTTAATATCAGCTTCGCTCCCAAGATTATGCGCGGCCACGCCGGCAGCGGTCTTCATATCCACAGCAGGCTTATTAAAGACGGCCAGAGCATGATGATTACCAATGGCAGCTTAAGTGATATCGCCAGGAAAACCATCGCCGGTTACCTGGACCTGGCGCCTTCATTGACCGCTTTCGGCAATACTGTACCCGTATCATACCTGAGGCTGGTGCCCCACCAGGAAGCGCCAACCAATATCTGCTGGGGCGACCGTAACCGTTCGGTACTGGTAAGAGTGCCTCTTAGCTGGCTTAATGTTAACAATATGGCTAAGGACGCCAATACCCGCGATGATAGCCCGGATACCGCAATCTCCGAGTGCCAGACGGTGGAATTCCGCTGTCCCGACGGCTCTGCCGATATCTATTTATTGCTGTCCGGACTTGCCGTAGCTGCCCGCCACGGGCTGGAAATGGAAAATGCCCTGAAGCTGGCCGATAAGCTCTATGTTGATGTAAACATCTTCGCCGAGGAGAACAAGGCTATTCAGGAAAAACTGCCTCAGCTGCCCGATTCGTGCTGGGAATCGGCTGATAATCTACTGAAGGACCGTAAAGTATATGAAAAGGATGGTGTCTTCCCCCCGTCGGTAATTGATCAACTGGTAAAGAAGCTGAAGAGTTACAAGGATAAGAACTTGAGTGAAATGCTCTACGGCAAAGAAGCCGAGATACAAGCCCTGGTTGAAGAATACCTTCACTGCTAGGTATAAATGGTCTCGCTTTATTTTTACAGCCTCGTTGCTATGGCTAAATACGGTATGATATAGTTAGCCGTTATGTCAATAGAGGCAGGCTTTATCGCCGAAGGCACCATAACCGCACCTAAAGGTTTTCTAGCCGGCGCTACCTACGCCGGCATTAAAAGCAAGGCAGGCAAACTCCTAGACCTGGGTATTTTAGTCTCGGAAGTCCCCTGTACTGCGGCGGCGCTATTTACAACTAACCGGTTCCAGGCGGCGCCGGTGGTATTATCACGGGAGAGGCTCAATAACCATAATACGCAGGCAATCATTATCAATAGCGGCTGCGCCAACGCCGGCACCGGCGAGCAGGGAATGGCCGATGCCGCCGATATGGCCCGCCTTACCGCCGAAAAACTAAACTTGCCTGAAGATAAGGTACTGGTAGCCAGCACCGGCGTTATCGGTCGGCGGTTACCGATGGACAAGATAGCAAAAGGTATCTGCCAGATTCAGCCAACCACAGGGGGCGGCCACGAGCTGGCCAGGGCAATCATAACTACCGATACGAAAACCAAAGAAACGGCTTTCAAAGTTAGCGATAGCTATACCATAGGCGGTATCGCCAAAGGCTCGGGGATGATTCACCCCAATCTGGGCACTATGCTCTGTTTCCTGACAACCGACGCCAGCGTGGAAAAGGAGTTCTTAAAACGTGCGCTGAAACAAGCCGCCGATATCTCCTTTAACATGGTAACCGTTGATGGCGATACCAGCCCTAATGATACCCTGCTGATAATGGCTAACGGACTGGCCATGAATAAAATCATAATGGAAGATAATCCTCAAGCTACTATGTTCCAGCAAGCGCTCAACAAGGTATGCGTATTTTTAGCCAGGGCTATCGCCTCAGACGGCGAGGGCGCTACCAGGCTAATTGAAGTAACCGTCAGTAAAGCGGCTTGCTTAAGCG
>DAOUMG010000074.1:0-6060 GCA_034411935.1 Dehalococcoidaceae bacterium | reverse complement strand
AAAGCTCACCATCGGTAAAAAGATGGTTTCTGGCCGTCATAATCCAGCCTGCCGGGAGCGAGCCCTGAACCAGCATCAGCGAACCCGGCGGAGGCAGTTTTAATACCTCTGTAACCGCCGTGGCTTCCATACCTTCCTCAGCTAGCAGTTCACAAAGACGGCTTGACTGATAGCTGGTAAGGATAAAACGGTGTTTTTCTTTTAATAATTCCTTTATCTTTTTAAAAAGCACCGGCAGGCGAGCCGTATAGACAGGGGCAGGAGCAAAGTTAAGCCTTAATTTTTGACCATCATCGGCACCAAGGGAAACGAACGATAACCGCCTCTTTTCCTCAAGCTTTTTTACTATCTCCTCCCAGGTAAAATAGGGATTCGGGAAATTATGCGGCAACTCTTTTCTCTTTAATTTATCCTGTCGCAAACCGCCGGCTTCATCGCTTAAGAATTTAGCCTGCCGCTTGACGGCTTCAGGCTCGTCGACTATTACCAGTGCGTTTTCAGGCAGGTAACTCAAAATACAATCGTCATTTAGAAGCGGCGTGTAAAAGCTAAGATAATCCACTTGTTCGCCCTGCGATATCTTTGTTATATCGTCTTCAAACCGCCGGCGTGTTTCATCGTTTAGGCTCGAAAGGTCTAATTTGCTAAACTTGTCTTCGAGCTCTGACTTATGAGACAAGAGAGGTAGAAATATTTCCACTGCTGGCCCGGTACTGATAGCAGAAACCTTCTCCAGAGAACGCTGGCTTTCAGGGTCGAAGCTACGAATGCTTTCAACCGTATTGCCGAAGAACTCCAGCCGATATGGTTTCTCCGAGGTAACCGGGTAGATGTCCAGAATCCCACCTCTATGGCTGATATCGCCCGGCACCTCGACGGTATCCTCCAGCCGGTAGCCGATAGCCTGCCAGCGTTTTATCAGCTGATATAAGTTTATATTCTCGCCCCTGGCTACAGACTGCCAGGATGAGGTAACAGCACCATAATCAACTACCTTTGAAATCAGGCTCGGCACTGCCGTCACCACCAGCGGGGCTTCCGAAGCCGGCTTTTTACCGCAGAGTACCGAAAGAGCATTAAGTCTTTCCTGCTGAGCTAAAGCATCCGGCACAGCTCGCTGATAGGGTAAAAGCTCCGGTTCGGGCAAGATAGCTACATCATCCGGAAGACACCAGTTTAAGAGTTGTTCATAAAGCTGCCTGGCTTTCTCCGGCTGCGAGGTCACCACTAAAAACGGCTGCTTAAGCTCATTATGAATAGCGGCAATCAGAAATGGTTTAGCCATCTCTATTACCTCTACGGGGACATCTGCCGAGCCTGACCTTAGGTCACTAAGAAGTTTATTAAAAAGCGGCAGTTCTTCTACCAGCTTTAACATTCCTCTTAAATCCATAGTATCTCCACAAACAAGCCCAGAGCTAGCCGCAGGCGGCCTAGCCCTTAAAAGGAATTTTAACACAACCTGTTTTCTTGTCCAAACAGAGTCGTATTGCTATAATCAGATAACTTTATAACCTGACAAGACGGAATGATGAGCAAAACCGAGCCAACAAACAAGAGAATAGTCATTAAGTTGGGTACCAGCCTTTTAACCGGCGGCGGCCGACAGCTTAACCTTGATACCATGTCCCGCCTGGTGGAACAGGTCGCCCGGCTAAATAAGGAAGGTCTTGAGATAATCATCGTCTCCTCCGGAGCCATTGCTGCCGGCCGTGACAAGCTGAGCTCAAGGCTTAAATTAAAAGGTACCGCCCTGAGGCAGGCGCTGGCTTCGGTAGGCCAGAGCCGGCTGATGAACACCTACGAAGGGCTCTTTAACAAGCATGAAATCACCGTCGCCCAGGCGCTGCTCACCAAGGAAGATTTAAGCGACCGCGCCGGTTACCTTAACGCCCGCAACACCCTTTTATCTTTAATTGAGCTGGGTGTTATCTGTATCGTCAATGAAAACGATGTAGTGGCTACCGACGAGCTGCAGGAATACAAGTTCGGCGACAACGACAACCTTTCGGCAATGGTGGCTAACCTGGTTGATGCCGACCTGCTTTTGATGCTGACCGATATCGCCGGGCTTTATACCGCCGACCCCCAGAAAGACCCCGAAGCAAAGCTTATTCCCGAAGTAGAGAGAATAGATGCCAGGATAGAACGGCTGGCGGATAAAGCCACCAGAGAGCTCAGCACCGGCGGTATGGTCACCAAGATAGAAGCCGCTAAACTGGCGACATCATCCGGAGTGACCGTGGTCATCGCCGACGGACGCCAGCCTGAGACTATTTTAAAAGTGGCGGCCGGTGAAAGCATCGGTACCCGCTTCTGGCCGCTCACTAGCAAGCTTGAGAGCCGCAAGCGCTGGATGGTCAGCGGCCTATGTAATCGCGGTAAGCTTATAGTAGACTCCGGGGCGGCTTCAGCGGTAAAAAAGCAGAAACGCAGCCTGCTGCCCACAGGCATCAGGGAAGTTGAAGGCAAGTTTTCACGCGGCGACGTGGTTACCATTTGCGACCAGCAGGGTACCATTATAGGCTGCGGCATCGTCAATTACGGAGCCGAAGCAGTGAAGGCGATAACCGGCCTTCACTCTGATAAAATAACGGAAAAGCTGGGCTATGATTACGGCGACGAGGTGGTTCACCGTAATAACCTGGCAGTATTTTAACGAAAGGAGTCAAATGGCACTAGGCAAGTTATTCCAATCTCTGGACGATGAATTTATAGTTGAAGTTGACTATCGTTTCTACAACGAATCCGACTACGGCTGGTGGGGCGAGCTGGTCTTCACCGAGTACAAAAAGGTAGCCAACGGAGACGGATACGTACTTGAACTTAAGGACGGAAGACGCGGCCACTGCTCGCTGACTAAGAAAATAAACAAAGCCGTATCCGGCATACCGCCCCTCTATTATTACCGCTTCCAGGGGCACGGAGCGATAGAGTAAGCCGTATAAGTGAGCCCGAATGGCGATACGTTTCAGTAGCGGCACCGGCAACTTGATTGATAAAGACCTCAACAAACCGCTGTCTATAATCCAGTATAACCTGCTGGAAACCAGCCCCACCAAATACACCTCGGGGAAGTGGTGGGGAGAAATAAGCATTAAGAAAGAACTAAAAAAGACGGGCAATTTTATAATGGAAATGGAGGACGGCCGTAAGGGCGAGTGCGTTATTAGCGGCGATAACCAGAATAAAGGAACCGCCAGCAATTATTTTTACAGCTTCTTCGGCCGGGGCAAGCTGGGCAAAGCTAAATACGGGCCTTAGGGGGTAGATATGGAAAGTGATATTACCTTTAAGAAAGCCCAGCGGATAACTAAAAAGGAAGGCGAGCAACTGGCTTTAGAATAAACAAGGGGAGCTTGAGGGGCTTCGCCCCCTCAAATAATATCTTCCCCCTTCCCCTTGGTAAGTAATTGTACACAATTGACAGTAAAATTGGTACTAGAATTTGAGAAGAGGATAGGCTAGCTAAAGTATTTAGTAGTTACTAGTTGTGTTAGAACATGTGTACACGTATTTTTACTCCGATACTGTCCGTCTCCCTAACACTATCCATAGAATGGATAGTGCGAAGTTGGAAGATTGGCTAAGAGATAAGAGTCTCTTTTATTATAAATTGAAGAATAGGAGAGAACTTTCGGCTCTTTTTCTATATCTTTGAGAACAAAATAAGTGATTTTGCATGTTAGCGAGGCTTATATTGAACCGCTCCTCCCCGGTAGCCAGTATCGGCGTATGGGTTATATATCTATAAGATTCTATATATTTGTATTCTTTAACTAGGTTAAGCTTCTTTACTTATATTAAAGATACTTAGAATAGATATCGGATTAATGATAAGCGGCTTCTAATTTGAAGTATACTGAATCTTCTTATTTGTATATTCTGGTATCCAGATAGGCGGTACTGGAAGCTTATCATCCAGAGTCAACCAATAATACTCATCTATATACTTTACCAGTGATTTATTACATTTATAGTTACAGTAGTTCATTTTCGTGGATAAATAATCCTCGGGTTTACCGGTGGAATAGTTATCTTTGAAATCATTGATAACATCAAATACGTTTCTTTGTACAAAGATCAACCAGGAAATGTATTCACTGTGTTTGGTATATTCACGGAAATGATCTTCAATACTAGGACTCATTGGAGCAAAGAGTTTGCTGTTTAGTATATGTAGTATCTTTGATGTTCCGGTAGACCAGAGACCCTCAGTACTTAATAGATTTTCATAGATTGTTCTTATGTCTTTGATTACATTTGAATCAGAAAAATCACAATCAATGATGCTTTTACCCTGGTAACATTTTAGCGTTTCATTTAACTCAGATAATTTAGTTAAGATATTTCGTGAGAGCTTACTTTTATATAGAAGATCATAGTTAGTTATACTGATATAGTCGAGTATCACTTTATTTTCGAATTCCCTGCAATCGACCTTCTGTGGGTTTTCCCTGACAGCGTTAATGAATTCTTCATCTGATATTATTTTACAGTACTTTCTATCCCCGGACGACCTGTAATAATAACAGACAGCTGCCCAAGATAGATCAACGAATTTCATTTGCTATTCTCTTTTTACTTTCTGTTTCATTTTTATTGGTGACTTTGACTAATATATAATTACAAGCTGGGCAGAAATCGACCGGGCTCCTATGCTCACCACAATATATATATATCTGCTTAAACATATAAATCCTGTACCTAGATCAATCCTCAGGTTTTTTAAGGCGCACAGAGTGGGTACACCAAATATCAGTTTTGCTTTACAAATCGGACAAATCATTGTCTCTATATAGCTAGATGAATATATATAGATAGCTTGCCGTCCCGCTCCCACCACTTCCTCCGAACATCCCCTTTTTTATAAAATAATCCTCTACATTCCTGGCAACTTGTTCTGAGTCAGTATGCCATTGATACCATCCGGAAGGATTGCCATGCTCCTGCCTGCGTCTATCCGGATTGTCCGTAACACCTATCGTCCACGCTGGATAGTAATTAACTCTCGCCTCAATCGCAGTTATGATTTCAAGTTCAGAAGCCAAGTAACCTTCTCTCCGTTGTTCTTTGGGACTTATTGCTTTTATAGCTAGTAGCCTCCATGGCTGGCGTTACCCTGGGTATCTACTGTTACCCATGCGCCGTGCCAGACTTTATCCGGGAAAAACCAGGTAGCTTCCTTGAAATAGGCATCCCCCCCGGCATATACATATGAAACATAATTGGTTGAAGTAGAATATTCATATACAACAAGATATGATCCTCCCGGTAAGGGGGCACAATTATCTACAGCTGAAGTAAAGGCGGTTTGCTCGTCGTTAAGATACCCTATTACTTCAGCCCAGTAGGCAGGATTTCCGGTTAGAGGATATCTATAAGCATGTGAGAAAAAGTATACCCACAGGGTACTTTGCTCTCCGGCAGAAACTTCTTCGGTAGCGATTGATTCAGGTAATACCGTTTCTAGATATCCAACCTTTAATGTGGTGGCTCCGTCGGGGCTGGTCCACGAACCTAAGGTTTGGTGTTTTAAGACGTACTTATATATTTTTCCTTCGAAAAACATAAGTTCAACCACATCACCAGCTTGATAAACAAAAACCAAGTCCGCTCCGCCAAGAGAAGCAGTCCCGACTACCACGTTTTCCCCAGGGCTATATTCGGTTTCTTGTAGCAGGCTATCTACTCTAGATGCCCTTTCCTTATAAGAAACAAGTCCGAGGTTGCTGGTAGTCTTTTCAACTCCGGTGAGCTCATATATATTACCTACATACTCGGCCTCGCCGAAGAAAGGATTTTCTTCAATAGAACCCTTATTAGCCGACACGGGTATCGGGGCAGAAAAGGCGCCAACCATTAAGAGCACCAGGGAGACTACAGTAATTAGGCTTTTTCCTTTTAGGACTTTCATAAATCCTCCTTTAAGATATAATATGCTTTAAAGGAATTTTACAATGTCAATCTGAACATGGTATGAACAGGATTTATTAATCAAAATAATTAGGATAATATAAAAAAATGAAAGTTCTACTTATTGAGGATGACAAACACCTG
>DAOUMG010000073.1:0-12560 GCA_034411935.1 Dehalococcoidaceae bacterium | reverse complement strand
TTTAGTTTTATTAAACTCCTATTTAAAACCTTCTTTATCGGCCAGGTAATCTAAAGCTATTGTAACTATATTCTCTACCTGCGGTATTGCTTCTTTGCCCGAAGCCCTTTCGTTGGTTGCCTTTAAATATCTATGGCATTTATCGCAGACGTCAGCCCGGTGGGTCGAATTCTCCTCTATGCAGAAGTGCCTTAAGCCGGTATGGTCCGAGTTGTGGCAGAAGGGGCAGACCATACGCGAAAAACGCCACTGGCTGCGGCACAGAGGGCAGAAGAGAAGTCGTCGGCCGTCTTCTTCGTGGAAGCGGCTGTATTGAGGCTGGCTGCCGCAGAAGGGGCAATGCCCCTGGTGCCACGCGGCTTTCTCAAACACTTCCTGATACTTCTCGGCTTCTTTCTGGAAGAAGGGCGCTAGCAGACTGAAGATAAAGAGAGACATCGTCTCTTCATTGTAACTGCTCTCCTTGGCTAACCGCTTAATGAAGGCGATATCATCTTTAACGGCTTTATCAACCAGTTTATCAATCGACTCTGGTTGAAACTCAGGTAGAGCCAGCAGCCGGTCCACCGGAAAAGGTTCGCCTGAAACCTCAGAGAAGGCTTCACCTATCGCCTTAGCCGTTTCTAAAAAGAGTTCGGCATCAACAACCGGTGCCATTCCCTCCAGGATGTACCTGCCCGATTTTAAGTTTTTAAAGGCCTCATCTAAACTTACTTCAAGCGCCGGTTTGGCTTTCTGCCTGGCCGACTCCTGTATAGAAAATATCTTTCTATATAACTCTATTACCTTCGCCAGCTCGGGCTTTTTATCTAGATATCTTAAAAGCTCCTTATCTATTTGTTTTATACTATAGTAATTCTTCACTCAGCCGATACAGCTTCCGGATGTTTTTCTGGGGTAGCGTTTGGTATACCTTTATAGTGGTCGGAGTAAAGTGGCAGGTATTTAGCCGCCAGACGGAAGACGAACATAACGCCGGCAATCAGGCCGAAGGTGAACAGGAACTCGGTAGCCGATGGGAAGTAACTGCCTGTTCTGGCCGGTGCGTGCGAGATTACCAGAACCATAAACCTGTTTATCATAACACCCATCACAATAAGCGAAGCTGACCAGGCGAGTCCCTTGACCGAGTTTCTTATCCGCTTGAAGAATAAAAGCGTCATCGGCAGCAACATGCCAATACCTACCTCTAAGAAGAAGAGCAAGCCGAATTCGTCTAACTTAAAGGCCGACAGATTGCCTGTAGAAGCGAATTCAATAAACCTTATAGCCAGGTAAACTGCCAGTACAAAGGCAGTAATAAGCCCTAATCTGCTTAGTACATCCATCCTCAAGGTCATTTTCCAGGACTTGGAGGTTACTATGGAGGTTAGAATAAGCACCGAAAGCCCGATAGCCATCGCCGAAATAAGGAACAGGTAACCCATTTCCGGGCCATGCCACAGCGGATGCTGGTCTGGTGTAATCAGGAAGAGAGCTCCCAGCGATGACTGGTGCAGGAAGGAGAGCAAGATGCCGGAAAGAACCAGTGGAATGGCGATCCAGTGGTGCAGCTTCTGTGCGTTCTTGAGTTTAAAACGCTCAAAGATATTGGGGCTAAACTCAAGGTAGAGAACAGTGAGATAGCACATAACACACCAGGATACCTCGAACATAATAGAATTATGCTGCCACATCCAGATAGGATGAACGATGTTGATAGAGCGCCCCAGATCGGTAAATATACCGATACCGGCGATGGTATAGAAGAGAGCGCCGATTAGAATAGCCGGTTTAACCAGCGGCCTGAAACGTTCCGATCTGAAGATATAGACGATAGCCGCCAGGGTAAAGCCGCCGGCGGCGGTGGCGATATATACGCCGACATCAAAGCCGACCCAGAGTCCCCAGGGCCAGCTATCGTTCAGGTTAGTTACTGCTCCCAGTCCCCAGATAAGCTTGGCGATGATTACTCCTACGGCACCTATTGCCAATAAAAGCTGGAGAACACTCCACTTGGTAAAAAGCGGTATGTTTTTTTCACCAGCGCTCTGAGCTATGGAGAGGAACCTGAATATGTTAAATCTTTGTACTAGTGATGTATTTGTGTCATTCATATCCTGCTAATCCCTCCTTAGAATTCTAAAAGGATTTATACTGTAATTTCTAAGCCTTCTCCACGTTAACCAGGAAAGCCTTGAATTCCGGAATCATTGTATTGGCGTCGCCAACATTAGGCGTCAGGGCGTTGGCACTATCACCGGTTGACAGTCCCTTGAAACCCCAGTGCCAGGGCAGGCCCACCTGGTGGACGGTCTTGCCGTTTAAGGTGAACGGCTTAAAACGCTTGGTAACCAGGGCGTTTACGGTAACGCTACCTCTTGCAGAACTAACTTTGACTTTATCACCGGCCTCTATGCCCTTCTCCGCCGCCAGCTCTTCGCTTATTTCAACGAACATTTCGGGTACCAGTTCTACCATCCAGGGCAGGTTACGGGTCATCTGGCCGCCCTGCCAGTGTTCCACCAGGCGGAAAGTGGTACAGATATAAGGGTATTGAGACCTGTCTCCCTTAAAGTCCTTGGGCCCCGCCCATATCTTGAAGACGGGGTCGTTCTGGGTTCCGGAAATAAGGTTATCCGCCGGGCTTTCCCAAGGTTCGTAGTGTTCGGGGAAGGGGCCATCGGAGAGCCCGCCACCAAATATGCGGGCATGGCCTTCCGGCTTCATTATAAAGGGATATCTGGAATCAGCTCTATCTGCGCCGTCAGGATCTTTCATCGGGAAATAGCCGCCGTCGGGGACATCGCCCTTCCAGACATTAGTAACATACTTACCGTTTTCGGCCTGTCCTTTAAACTCTAAGATCGGGTGCTCGGCGTCCCAGGGGTTACCCATCAGGTCGACAGACGCCCTGTTATAGATTACACGGCGGTTAACCGGCCAGGTCCAGGAGAAGTAATTGTACAGGCCGACTTCTTTGTAGCCGTCTGCGGCACTGTAACCACCGGCACCGACATCAATCGGGTACTGGCGACAGGCACGGTTACCCAGATATCTATCGCCGGGGTACATCTCCGGGTGAGCTTTCTCAAAAGCGTCCATATCACCTACTTCGACAAAGCTGTTACAGTACAACCAGTTGCCTGAAGAGGTGGAGCCATCCGCCAGAAGGCCGACAAAGCTGGTCATCAGTTTACCGGTTTTCAAGTTATATCCGTTAATTTCCCTGGCGACATCGAGCGGGTCGGGGTGAGTGCCGTAGTTCCAGATAAGGTCGGTAATAGCTTTGGCGTTGGGGCCGCCTTCAGATTCATATAGCGCTTTTATGCGTGTCATAAGGTCGTTTATTATATCTAAATCGGACCTGGCGTCTCCCGGTGGGTCTACAGCTTTATAGCGCCACTGCATCCAGCGGCCGCTGTTGGTAACGCTGCCCTCTTTTTCATAAGAACAGGCAGCCGGCAGCAGGAAAACCTCTGTCTGGGTGCTTGAGGAATTGGCGTCCGGGCGATTCCAGAAGGAAGACGTTTCGGTATCCCAGAGCTCGGCGACCACCAGCCAGTCCAGCTTATCCATCGCCGAAAGCACCATATTAAGGTTAGGGCTGCAGACGGCAGGGTTCTGTCCCCAGACCATCATGCCTTTGATTATGCCTTCGTCTATAGCGTGAAACAGCGCTATATGGGAATAGTTCTTGCCGTTATCAACCTTGCCCAGGTTGTGGAAGGCGAAATCGTTAGCTGCGGTGGCATTCTCGCCGTACCAGGCTTTGAGCAGGCTTACGATATACTTGGGATAGTTACCCCACCAGTTGGCACTCTTGGGATCGTTGGTGGTGAGGGTGCCTCTAATGTTGTGGGCATCAAGTGTTACATCAGTTTCTATGGGTACTTGGAGGTAGCCGGGTAGGATATGCCATAAGAGGCACATATCTGTCGAGCCCTGTACGTTGGACTCACCGCGCAGGGCGTTGATGCCGCCGCCGGCGATGCCGATATTAGCCAGCAGGAGCTGTGTTATGGCATACGAGCGGATCATCTGGGTGCCGTTGGTATGCTGGGTGGTGCCCATGGCGTACATAATGGTGCCGGATTGGCCTGTTCTACCGGTGGCAGAATAAAGTTCATATATTTCTTCTAGCTTGTCTTTGGGGGTTCCGGTAACCTTACTTACAGTATCAATATCGTAGCGGGAGAAGTGTCTCTTTAAGTGCTGGAAGACACAGTCAGGGTCTTTCAAGGTCTTATCCCGCCTGGGGATGCCGTTTTCGTCCATCTGGTAGGACCAGGTAGATTTATTATAGGAACGGGTTTCAGGGTTATAACCTGAGAAAAGGCCGTCAAGGTCAACGGGCCCTTCAAAACCTGGGTTGATAAGATAGGGAGCGTTGGTGTACTCGGTGACATAGGTCATATTGTAGTCTTCGGGATTGTGCTCCATACCGTTTATTATGTAGTTTATCATGCCACCCATCAGCGCTATATCACCGCCGGATCTCATCGGGGCGTAAAGATGTGCTTTTGAAGAGGTACGGGTGAATCTGGGGTCGATATTGATTAGCTTAGCGCCTTTTCCGATGGCATCTGTAATATGGCCAAAGCTGGCCGGGTGATTCTCAGCCGGGTTGGCACCGATGACCAGGATAACATCGGAGTTGCTGAGATCTTTCCAGTGGTTGGTCATAGCCCCTCGGCCGAACGATTCCGCCAAACTGGCGACAGTGGAGGAATGTCATATACGTGCTTGGTGTTCTATGTACACCAGTCCTAAAGCGCGGAGCATCTTAACCAGCAGGTAGCACTCCTCATTATCGTGAGCGGCACCGCCCAGGGAGGCGATGCTTTCGGTTCTATTTACCAGTTTTCCGCTTGAGTTCGTCTCTATAAAATTGTCATCGCGGGTTTCTTTAATCTTCTGGGCGATTCTATCAAGGGTCCAGTCCCAGGATTTTTCTTCCCATTCGGAGGCTCCCGGGGCGCGGTAGAGGACCTTATTTAAACGGTGTGGATTGATGGTGCCGATTGTATCCCCGTTGTGAATCTGGGTTAAGGAAGCGCCTTTGGAGCAGGCGCCGCCGCGGTTTACCGGATGGTCCGGGTCGCCCTCCAGATTGACCAGGTTGCCGGCGGAATCGGTGTAACAGATAAAGCCGCAGCCGCTGGCGTCGTAGGGGCAGATGGTCTTCGTTTCTTTAGTCCACCTGGGTCTGGTATCTACCATTTTGGTCTCAAATTCTTTCAGGGGTCCGCGAAAGAGACCAGCGGTGGCAAAGAGGCCGGTTACTCCACCACTAACTTTTAAGAAATCTCTTCTAGTGATTTTAGGACTCATCTAGTTACCACCCTCCTATTTATAAAATAAAACTGCTTTGGTGATTCGCAATATAAAAACAGCTAAAATATAGTTCATAGAATAACAGGTGTTATCGTTTTTAGCAACCGTTTTAGTCCTTTGTTTTAGTATTATTACTGTACCAGAGTACTAGTACCTAAGATATATTAAAGGCTTAAAAACAATTTGTCAAATATTTTTTAATAATTATCCCAATAGTTGAATAATTATAAGCCTACGGTCTATTATGCCTTTGGAGATTATGAAGATACTGGAAGATATTTACCAGATAACCTTAAGAGGTGTCAATATATTCGTTATCACGGAAGAAGAACTAACGCTTATTGATGCCGGTTTCAGGGGTAGCCTGCCAGGGATAAACCGCTATCTTAAGAAACTCGGTCGTTCGGTAGATGAGATAAGTCTGATTATCGCTACCCATAACCACCTTGACCATATCGGAGGTATGCCTGAGATAAGGGGAGCATCCGGAGCTAAGGTAGCCGTCTATACCACCGATTTAGGTAAAACATTGGACGAACTGCCGTATCATGGGATTGTCCGCAAGGCCCTTAAAGTGCCGCTGGTAAGACTTTTAAAGCCGCTGGTTTTTGCCCGGCCTGGCGATGTTGATTTTAAGCTTATGGGTGGTGAGGCCTTGAAACAGCTGGGAGGATTAGAGGTAATTCATACGCCGGGGCATACGCCAGGCAGTATTAGCTTGTATTCTAAAAAGCATAAAATACTCTTTGTAGGTGATGCCATCAACAATCGTTTTATTAAAATGAGATACCCATCTAAAGCTGTGAGTACCGATTTAAATGAGGCGGTCAACTCGGTTAGAAAGCTGGCCGAACTTGATTTTGAAAATATCTGCTTCGGGCATGGTAAGCCCGTGATAGGCGATACCCGAAGGCGCTTGAGGAAAGAACTCGGTTTGTAAAAGTAGTTCAATACAAACCCCATCTCTTTTATAATATATAATGAGGAAGAGCTATTGTGAGAATTATCGCCGGTAAAGCAAAGGGTTTCATTCTTAAAGTACCCAAGAGGCGGGCTACCCGCCCGGCAACGGAGCTGGTACGGGGAGCTATCTTTTCTATACTGGATAGTCTTACCTGTAACCGCGAGCTTGTTCTCGACCTTTTTTCGGGTAGCGGTTCACTGGGTATCGAGGCACTCAGCCGAGGCGCCGGCTGGGTAGACTTTGTTGAGCACGAGAGGCGTTCTTGTGCTATAATCAAGGAAAACTTGGAAAAGACGGGATTTATAGCACAGGCGCATGTTTACTGCTGTAAAGCTAAAAGCGCCCTTAATTTTTTAGATAAAGAGTACGATATAATACTTATGGACCCGCCTTATACGGATTTAACTATCGGAAACTTTTTAGAAAAACTGGCTTCTTCTGAGCTGGTCGGTAATGAAACCACGCTGGTAACTACTCACTCGTCTCGCCTTTCACTGGCTCCTGCCTATGCTTATTTAAAACTCATTAAAGAAAACCGCCATGGAGATAGCTCTATTTCCGTGTACCGGAAGGAGGTATAGTTTTGACGATTGCTATTTTCCCGGGAAGCTTTGACCCTATCACCAACGGACATCTGGATATTATAAAGAGGGCTGCCAAACTGTTCGATAAGCTTATTGTCGGCGTCTATGATACGCCGGGGAAAAAGCTGATGTTTACCGTCGAAGAAAGGACGAAACTTGCCAGAGAAGCAGCTGCCGGCATTCCGGGTGTTGAGGTTCGCCCTTTTTCAGGGTTGACTATAAGCTTTGCCAGGGAAGCATCGGCGCAGGCGATGGTAAGGGGCTTGAGAGCCAGCAGTGATTTTGAGTGGGAGTTTGACCTGGCGATGATGACCAAGAAAATAGACCCCGAGCTGGAACTGGTCTGCCTTATGGCCAGCCCGGATTTCCAGTTCTTAAGTTCCAGCCTGATGAAAGAAGTAGCCATGCTGGGCGGAGATGTGGATGACTGGGTACCGTCCAACGTAGCAAAAGCCTTGAAAAGGAAGGTGAATAAAGATATGTAATGAATAATAGAGATTTGCTAAATAGTACCCGAATAGGTTATATATATAGAACCAAATCTGGAGGTATTAGACTAAATGGCATTAAAGATTACGGATGAGTGTATAAGTTGCGGAGCCTGCGAGCCGGAGTGCCCCAACCAGGCTATCACCGAGGCGGAGACTATCTACATTATAAACCCGAATAAATGTACCGAGTGCGTCGGCTCGCACGATAACAAACAGTGCGTTGAAATCTGCCCGGTTGACTGCTGCGTTCCCGATGAGGACCACCAGGAAGCCCACGAGCAACTTCTTGAAAAGTGGAAGAAGCTCCATCCCGGTGAAGAACCGAAGACAGATTAATGATAGAAGCTAAAATATAAGTAAGGGCGGCTCAATTGAGCCGCCCTTAAGCTATTACTGGAAGAAGTCTTTAATAGAATCGAACTCGGCCGGTAAAAGCCCCAGCACCAGCGGGAACTTATCTAAAAGGAAGCCGGCTATAACTGATTCGGATATAACATCAGAGCCGAAGAACTTGGCCCAGATAGCCAGGCCGGCACTGATGAAAATCGCCCCGATAAAAGCGCCTAAAACGGCACCGCCCAGGCGATCCACCCAGCCGAGCAGGGTTACGGTTACCACTCCTTTTAAAAGCCTCGCCAGGATTTCGGCGATGATCATCACCGCGCCCAGTATCAGGATAAAACCTAAAACATTAGCGATGTCCTCATTGCCGAAGAAGCCGAACCAGCTGCCGACGGTATCGTAGAACTGCCCCGCCAGTACCACACCCAGTATTACCCCGACCAGGGAGAAGATCATTTTGATAAGCCCCTTGCCGAAGCCGACAAATGCGTTAATGACGATGGGCACCAGTATCACTATATCAAGCCAGTGCATTGGAGGGTATTAAACCACAGTAGCTACTTTCAAGGCAAGCCTTTATGCCCCTTTTTCTTTAAGCCTGTTATGGGCCGCTTCACTGGTAAGCTCTCTTAAGGCGTCGGCGGCAATCCAGCGGGCGCTCTTTGAATCTATTTCCCGTATCTCTTCGGTTACCTTTACAGCTTTATCATTAAGGTAGAGGTTGCGTTTGCCTATCTGCCTAAGCGCCCAGTTAACCGCCTTTTTGACATAGTTTCTTTCATCTAAGGCTTCCCTTTTTATTACGGGTAGGAATGCCTCCAGCTTTTCATCGGGGGCTTTCTTATCGTGAACTGCCAGGCAGGCCATCAGCACGAAACCGGCTCTTTTAACGAATTCTTCATCTCTCTGGCTCCATTGATAGGCTTTAGGGTAGGCATAGGGCGTCTTATCAAAAAGGTAGCTTAAGACCTGGTCGCAGATATCCCAGGAGTCAAAGCCGCTTACCCATTCTTCCATCTGCTCCTCGGTTACCTGCTTGTGGTCGTCTATGAAGCCCGCCAGTATCCGTGCTTCGTGGATGCCTGTTTCCCAGAGTTTAAGTGCCAGCTTATGGTCTTTGCCGATTTCCTTTGCCAGCTTCTTCAAGTTCGGGATGGAAATGCCGTAGGTGTTATACGGATTGATACCGAAGCGCGCCATTCCCCTTACCGCCTCGGGATTGGAAAGGGCTTTCAGCTTCTGGGTGATTTCTTCAACTTCCATGACGGTATTCTACATTACCACCTCTGGTAAAAAAAGTTTTGCCTTTTTATTGTTTGTTTTGTATAATCTCGTGAACTTACTTTTACTTAAAAGGAAGGGGGTGACGCTATGGCTGTCCGCTACTACAGGGTTTGATTTCAAGAAGTAATGCGAGTTGCGCATTATATATCGGATACTGCCTTAAGGCAGGCCATAGGCGTTACGCCTGTTTCTATGAGCTAACCCTCTCTTAATGCTCCTCCGGTCTTGCCTTAAGCAGGTAAAGATGTAACGAGAGGAGTTTCTTAATGCAAGCTGTTTCACGTTTCCTTACTTCCCGCTGGGGACCTATAATTACGGGCGCCACCGTAGGTATATTAGCGCCTATTCTGGTAAAACTAGGCAACCCAGGCAATATGGGAATCTGTATGGTCTGCTTCGACCGCGATATCGCCGGGGCGCTGGGTTTACATAATGCCAGCGCGGCTCAATACATAAGACCGGAAATCATAGGGGGTCTACTGGGAGCAACGGTTGCCGCCGTTACCTTTGGGGAGTTCAAAGCACGCACCGGCTCGGCTCCGCTTGTAAGGTTTCTGCTGGGTGTGCTGGCGGTATTCGGCGCCCTTGTCTTTCTGGGCTGCCCCTGGCGCGTTTACCTGAGGCTGGCCGGCGGTGACTGGAACGCCATTTTTGGAATAGTGGGGTTGTTAGCCGGTATAACCATCGGCATCTTCTTCCTTAAGAGGGGCTTTAGTTTAGGGCGTAACCACCCGGCACCGAAAGCGATGGGCTGGATTATGCCATTATTTATGATTTTACTGCTTGTCTTTCTCATAGTTGCTCCGCAGTTCGGGCGGGACGCCGCCGGCAATCCCACGGGGCCCATATTTTTCTCGGATAGTGGTCCCGGCAGTATGTACGCGCCGCTTCTTATTTCGCTGGGCGCCGGTTTGCTCATAGGCTTCCTGGCGCAGCGCAGCCGCTTCTGTACCGTGGGCGCTATACGCGACAGGCTACTTTTAAAGGATTCAAACCTCTTAAACGGCATCATCGCCCTGCTTATCTTCGCTTTTATCACCAATCTTCTCCTGGGGCAGTTCAACTCCGGCTTCGAGAGCCAGCCTGTAGCCCATAACGATAGCCTATGGAACTTCGCCGGCATGGCTCTGGCGGGGCTGGCATTCACCCTGGCGGGGGGCTGCCCCGGCAGGCAGCTGTTCCTGGCGGGAGAGGGCGACGGCGGCTCGATGATGTTTTTTATAGGTATGCTGGTCGGCGCCGGATTCGCCCATACATTCAGCATCGCCAGTTCGCCGGCAGGTACGGCCGCTTTCGGGCCGGCCGCGGTGGCGGCGGGACTGGTGATATGTATAATCATAGGAATGACCATGCGGGAAGCCAGGGTTTAGGAGGTATAATATGGCAGAAAGAATAAAAGTGGACGCCTCCGGTTTTTCCTGCCCCCAGCCGGCTCTGATGACCAGGCGGGCTCTAGAGAAACAGGGCAGCGGAACGGTGGAAGTTTCAGTGGATACGGCTGCGGCGCGTGAAAACGCCACCCGCACCGCCGAAAACCTGGGCTGGAAGGTAAGCTGTAAAGAGCAGCCAGATGGTAACTACCTGCTGGTGATGAATAAGTGATTTACCTTGATAATGCGGCTACGTCATGGCCCAAACCGCCCGAAGTGTTAAAGGCCATGGCAGATGCTCTGGAGCACGCCGGAGGTAATCCCGGACGCTCGGGGCACAGGCTTTCCATCAGGGCGGCGCGGGTAATCTATAACGCCCGGGAGGATATCGCCACCTTTTTTAACGCCGTCGACCCGATGAGGCTAATCTTCACTTCAAACGCCACCCATAGCTTAAATATGGCGATAAGAGGGCTACTGAAGTCGGGCGACCATGTAGTTACCGGCTCAATGGAGCATAATTCGGTGATGAGGCCGTTACGGAAACTGGAGGGTGACGGAGTTGAACTTACTGTAGTCCCCTGCGCCCCCGACGGCAGTATTAGTGTTGAAGCTGTGGGAAAGGCATTGAAGAGAAATACCCGCCTGGTGGTGATAAATTATGCCAGCAACGTGGTGGGTACCATAACACCCATAGCGGAGATAGCAAAAGCAGTCCATAAAAACGGAGCCATACTGCTGGTGGATGCCGCCCAGGCGGCCGGTGCTATACCGATAGATATAGAATCGGCGGGGATAGACCTGCTGGCCTTTACCGGACACAAGGGGCTTCAAGGACCACCCGGCATCGGCGGACTGGTAATCGGCGGTAGCGTTGATATATCAAGGATTGAACCGCTGATACGCGGCGGTACCGGCAGCCAGTCGGAGCTTGAGGAGCAGCCGGAGCACCTGCCCGATAAGTACGAGAGCGGCACGCCTAATTTAAGCGGCATCGCCGGCCTCCACGCCGGCATCAGGTGGCTGAACGAAAGAGGAATCGGGGAAATAAGGGAGCGGGAGCAAGAACTGGTCAAGCTGCTGATAGAAGGTTTATCCGCCATCCCGAAAGTAAAGCTATACGGGACTTTGAACCCTGAGAAATCGGTAGCTATAGTTTCCTTTACGGCAGGCGGACAGACCGTTTCTGGAATAGGTGGTCGGCTGGATGACGAATACGGCATCCTTTCACGGGTCGGATTGCATTGCGCTCCTTCAGCACACCATACCATCGGCTCTTTCCCGGAGGGGACTGTCAGGCTGGCGCCAGGTGTTTTCAGCACGAAAGAGGATATAAGAAAAACGCTTGATGCTATCTCGGAGGTCTGCCGCTAGTGGACTTTGGCGTGGTGCTGTTCCATACCACATCTTCGGCGATGCGTGCCGAAAAGGTCTTGAGTAAGGAAGGCTATAGCGTGAAGCTGATACCGACGCCACGGCAGTTCTCCAGCGATTGCGGCATCGCCCTGCGGTTCGGCTGGCAAAAGCTGAAACAAATAGAAGCTTTACTTGAAAAAAACAGGGTAGAGATAGACTTAATGCGTAGGTTTCAGGAGTGAATCAAATTGACAACAGGCAGGGTGGGAACTAAAATCAAACCGTCTTTTAATACTTGGAGGAGGATAGGCTCTGGTGGGTCTCGCGGACTTCAAATCCGTTGGCGGTAGCTAATAGCGCCGCGGGGGGTTCGATTCCCTCCCCCTCCGCCATTAAACCTTAAATGAAAGGGGGTGAATGAAGATGGCCGATAGGGATCTGACAAACTATTCCCGCTTTTCCGGTTGAGCCGCCAAGCTGGGTCCGGGTGACCTGGAGGAGGCGCTCTGCGGTATTAAAGTAAAGGGAGACGCCAATATAATAGTGGGCCTAAAAGATGCCGACGACGCCGGTGTCTACAGGCTAAATAACGATCTGGCGATTATCCAGACGGTGGACTTCATCACTCCTATAGTAGATGACCCTTATGACTTCGGCAGGATAGCCGCCGCTAACTCTTTGAGCGATGTCTGGGCGATGGGAGGCAGGCCGGTAACGGCGATGAATATAGTCTGCTTCCCCGGCGATAAGCTTGAGATAGCAGTGCTTAAAGAGATACTGTCCGGGGCGCTGGATAGCCTTGAAAAGGCGGGAGCGGTAATGATCGGCGGGCATAGCATAAAGGACGACGAGC
>DAOUMG010000072.1:0-6654 GCA_034411935.1 Dehalococcoidaceae bacterium | reverse complement strand
GAAGGCAAGTATGAGGTATTCCACTTCACCCAGCTTCTTAACCAGCTTATAAAAGAAGGCAAGCTTAAATTCACCAAAGAAGTAAATAAAAAGGTAACCTACCACGATCCCTGCTACTTGGGTAGGCATAACGATATCTACGAAGAGCCTCGTGAGGTTTTAAAAAGCATCCCTGGTCTTGAGCTTGTCGAGATGCCCTTTAACCGCGAATATGCCTTATGCTGCGGCGGCGGAGGAGGACGTATCTGGATGGAAACAAAGAAGGGAGAGCGCTTTTCAGATATGCGTATAGAACAGGCGCTTGAGGTAGGCGCCGAAGTTATAGCTGTTGCCTGTCCATACTGTATGAGCAACTTTGATGATAGCCTGCTGACCACAGGTAAGGAAAACGAGTTACAAATCCTTGAAATAGCCGAGCTGGTAGAGCAGGCTCTTTAAGACTGCCCCGGAGGTCACTGATGACAGAAGAAATCAGGATAGGCGTTTATATCTGCCACTGCGGTAATAACATAGCCGGCGTTGTTGATGTTGAAGAAGTTACCGAGTTCGCTAAGACTCTACCCAATGTAACCATAGCCCGCAATTATAAATATACCTGTTCCTTCCCGGGGCAGGATATGATACGCGACGATATAAAAGAGCTCAAACTGAACCGCCTCGTCGTCTCCGCCTGTTCGCCTACCCTGCATGAAAGAACCTACCGCAACGTTTGCAGTAGTTCCGGGCTCAACCCTTACCTTTTCGAGATGGCAAATATACGCGAGCACTGCGCCTGGGTTACCGAAGATAAAAAAGCGGCTACCGGTAAAGCAAAGGATTTAATAAAGGCAGCAGTTATGCGAGTTGCCCTTCAGGAACCACTACAGGCACGGGAAATTCCTGTTAACCCCGATGTTCTGGTAGTCGGCGGCGGCATTGCCGGTATGCAGGCGGCCGTCGAAATAGCCGATGCCGGAAGGCAGGTTTATCTCGTTGAAAAAGAACCGTCTATCGGCGGCCATATGGCACAGCTTGATAAAACCTTTCCCACCCTAGACTGCTCCGCCTGTATTTCAACTCCCAAGATGAGCCAGGTGGGCAGCCATCCGCACATCAAACTACTAAGCTATAGTGAGGTGGAGGATGTCTCCGGCCATGTGGGTGATTTCAAGGTAAGAATAAAAAAGAAGGCACGCTTTATAGAAGAAGAGCCCTGCACCGGTTGTGGCGATTGCGAAAAAGTATGCCCGGTTGAAGTACCTTCCGATTTCGACCTGGGACTCTCAAGGAGAAAGGCCGCCTATCTGATGTTCCCCCAGGCGGTACCCAAGATATATACCATTGAAAGAAAAGGGCTACCGCCCTGTAGAGTTGCCTGTCCCGCCGGGGTAAATGCCCAAGGGTATATTGCCCTTATCTCTCAGGGTAAGTTCAATGAAGCGCTGGAAGTGTTCCGCAGAAGCCAGCCATTCCCTTCAGTCTGCGGACGCGTCTGTACCCACCCCTGCGAAGCAGAATGCGAGCGCGGTAAAGTTGACGAACCCATAGCTATACGTGCCCTGAAACGCTTCATTGCCGACTATGAACTTAAAGAAGGACGGAAGAAGGCAGAGCCACAGGAAATTACAAATGAAGATAAAATAGCCGTTATCGGCTCCGGCCCGGCCGGCCTTGCCTGTGCCTACGATCTGGTAAAGAAAGGCTATCCTGTAACTGTTTTCGAATCGTCATCTAAACCAGGTGGCATGCTTAGATACGGCATTCCGTCTTACCGCCTTCCTGAAGATATGCTGGATAACGATATAGATTATATCAAAGAGCTCGGCGTCGAGATTAAAACGGATAGCCCGGTTAAATCAATTAAAGATATAAAATCAGAAGGTTATAAAGCGGTATTTATAGCTACCGGCGCTTGGGGTACGGTTAAGATGGGCATCCCCGGCGAAGATAGCAACGGCTGTTACGACGCCCTTTCCTTCCTTAGGCAGGTAAACAACGGAGAAGAAGTCAGGCTGGGTAAAAATGTAGCCGTTATCGGTGGAGGCAACGCCGCTATTGATGCTGCCCGAGTTGCCAAGCGAATGGGTGCCGAGGTAATCATCATCTACCGCCGTTCTCGCACTGAGATGCCGGCGATAAGTGAAGAAATAGAGGATGCCGAAAAGGAAGGTATTGAAATACATATCCTTGCTACCCCTACCGAAGTCTTAACGGAAAACGGCAAGGCAAGCGGTATAAAATGCCAGAAGATGGAGCTTGGCGAGCCTGATGAAAGCGGCCGAAGACGCCCCTTGCCTTTAGAAGGCTCAGAGTTTGATCTTTTGGTTGATAACGTCATCTTCGCCATAGGCCAGACGGTTAAAATTTCGCCTCTTACGGAAGGTTTGGAAATCACAAAGAGAGGTACTGTAGAAGCAAATCCGTTAACCCTGGAGACTTCGCTAGAAGGCGTTTTCGCCGGTGGCGATATGGTCAGCGGCCCATCTACCGTAATAGACGCCATCTCCGACGGCAAGGAAGCCGCCATATCCATAGAGCGCTTCTTAAAAGGCGATGATTTAAAAGAAGGCCGTCCTGAAAAGAAAGAGGCTGTAAAAGATATTTCTAAAGAAGGAATAGAAAAGAAAGCCAGGGCTAAAATGCTAACCATAAACGCTGAAGAACTGGCAACCTTCGCCGAGGTTGAACTCGGATATGACCAGGAGACGGCTATTAAAGAAGCAGGTCGCTGCCTTAACTGCGGAGTCTGCTCGGATTGCCGGCAGTGCGAAAGCGCCTGCGAGGCAAAGGCGATTAACTTTGACCAGCAGGATGAATTTATAGAAGTTACTGTGGGTAATATAATCGTCGCCACCGGTTTTGATACCTTCGACCCATCTGTAATCGCCCCTTATGGTTACAAGAAATATGATAATGTTATTACCGGCCTTGAGTTTGAGCGGATGGCAAATGCTTCCGGCCCTACAAATGGCGAAATAATGCTAAAAGACGGCTCAAAGCCGCAGAGCGTAGCTATAGTCCACTGCGTCGGCAGCCGCGATAAGAACTATAACGCTTACTGCTCGCAGGTATGCTGTATGCACTCGCTCAAACATGCCCACCTTATAAAAGAAAAAACAGGCGCCGATATCTTTCAGATGTATATAGATATCCGCTGCGTCGGCAAGGGCTACGAGGAATTTTACCAGAGGCTTTCAGACGAGGGCATCAACTTTATCCGCGGCAAGGTAACTATGGTTACCGATAAAGCTGTCAGCGATGAGGAAAAAGGTAAGCTTATAGTTGAGTGCGAGGACACCCTGCTTGGTAGAACGGCGCGCATTCCTGTAGATATGGTAATCCTCAGCACGGCGCTGGTTCCTCGCGACGATGCCGTTGAAATCGGCAGGAAATTCGGCATCAGCAGGAGTGCCGATGGCTTCTTTTTGGAAAAACACCCCAAGCTGGACCCTGTCGCCACAATGAATGATGGTGTCTTTATAGCCGGTTGTGCTCAGGGGCCTAAAGATATCCCGCAGAGCGTTGCCCAGGCTGCTGCGGCGGCGGCGCGCGTCCTGGCTACCATTGATAAAGGAAAAGTTGAGCTTGAGCCCTGTATCTCGCAGGTAATAGACGAAAATTGTGACGGCTGTGCCTACTGTATCGATCCTTGCCCTTACGATGCTATAACTTTACTGGAATATATGAAAGATGGTTCCGTTAAAAAGACGGTGGAATCGGACCCTGTTAAATGCCGCGGCTGCGGTGTCTGCCAGGCTACCTGCCCTAAGAAAGGCATCTGCGTCAAGAACTACACCCTCGAGCAAATAGCGGCGATGGTTGATGCCATCGTCAGCCCGGTTTGAATATTATTCAACGGTAACGCTTTTAGCCAGATTCCTGGGGAAATCTATAGGGCAGCCTCTTTCTTTGGCAGTGTAATAAGCCAGCAACTGTAGAACAACGCTGTTAAGCACCGGCGAAAAGATAGCGTCTGTTTCAGGTACCGTAATAACATCGTCAGCCAGTTGAGCTATATCTGTCTCGTCTGCTTCGGAAGCTATAGCGATAACCTTAGCATTACGCGCCTTGATTTCCCTTATATTATTCTGCATAGCTTCATAGGTATCATCGTGCGCTACAATCGCTATTACGGGAGTGCTTCTCTCAAGAAGTGCGAAAGGACCGTGCTTGAGCTCTCCGGCGGCATAGCCTTCGGCATGAATGTAAGAAATCTCCTTTAGTTTGAGTGCGCCCTCAAGAGCTATGGGATAGTTGATGCCCCGTCCTGCAAAGAAGACGCTATCGTGCTGGGCTAGATATTTACCCCACCTTTTTATTTTTTCACTATTGTTCAGAACCTGTTGAACCTTATCAGGCAGCTGCCTGATAGCAAGCAGCATATCGGCTGACTTGCTAACATTAGCCTTGGAGTACGAATTTGAATAAGCAATTGCCAGCCAGTAGAGGACTATCAATTGGGTAGTGAAGGTTTTGGTAGAGGCGACGCTTATTTCCGGCCCGGCTCTGGTATAAATAACCTGATCCGCCAGACGGCTTAAGGTACTTCCGACGGCATTACATATTGCCAGTATATCGTGGCCGGCATTCTTTATTGTCTTTACAGCTTTCAGCGTATCGGCGGTTTCGCCGGATTGACTGATAGCAATTGTCAGAGTATTTTTTAATATCTGTCCGTGGTAGCTGAACTCAGAAGCCGGTTCAACGATAACCGGTATATTTAGCAGTTCCTCCAGTATGTATTTCCCTACCAGACCGGCATGGTAAGAGGTTCCGCAGGCAAGTATCAGGGCGGCATTTATCCTAGCTTTTTGTCCGTTATTTGTCTTGGTAATTACATTGCTTTTCTGCGAATATGCAACCAGAGTATCTCTAATAACACGTGGCTGCTCGTGTATTTCTTTTAGCATAAAATACTCATAGCCACCTTTTTTAGCTTCATCGGCGGTCCACCATACTCGTTGGATATCTCTTTTAACGGTGCCGCCGTTTCTTCTTATTTCAATGCCCAGCTTATTAATGCTACCGATATCTCCGTCCTCTAGAAAAACAACATCTTTGGTATAGTCTAGTAAAGCCGGTACATCAGAGGCGATGAAATACTCACGCTCACCAACCCCGATAACCAGAGGGCTATCTTTTCTGGCCACTACCAGCCTTGGCTCATCGCTCTTTAATACTATTATGGCGTAGGAGCCACTTACCATCTCCAGGGAACTGGCTACCGCTTCTACAAGGTCGCCATTATAATATTGCTCAATAAGATGCGAAAGTACCTCGGTATCCGTCTCGGCAATGAACTTGTGGCCTTTATCTGAAAGCATCTTCTTAAGTTTTTCAAAATTGTTAATCACCCCGTTGTGGACAACTGCTATGTTGCCGCTACAATCACAATGAGGGTGTGCGTTTATGCGCGATGGTTGCCCGCAGGTAGCCCATCTGGTGTGACCTATGCCGCGCGTACCCCTGAAGCGAGGTACTATCTTAGCCATTTCGCTAACTCTTATAGCGTCTTTATAGACATGGATACCGCTACCTGAAACGGCTATACCACAGGAATCATAACCGCGATACTCAAGTTTCGCCAGGCTGTTAATTAATATATCCTGAGCCTGTCTATAACCGATATACCCTACAATACCGCACATATTTCTAGACCAATAGACTACGGTCTTGTATTACCCCCTCGATTAATCTTTGTGCTTTTACATGGCACTTGTTCCCAAGAGTAACGCCGGATCTGGCGATAACCCCGCTTTCTAATCGGCAGCCTTCGCCAAGCATAGCCCCAAGAACGACCGAATGACACTCGTTGCCTATTATTACCTTGGCATCGCCACTGCAAGCGGAGAAGTTGCCGCCGATGGTGCAACCGCTATCAATAACACTATCCTGGATTATAGAGCTCGGTCCGATAGATATATCATCACCGATAACGCTATTTCTTATCTCCGTAAACGGAGATATAGCAACATTATTTCCAATACTGGTCGATGGCAAAAGGCATACACTAGGACCGATATCACAACCGCTACCTATAATCACCGGTCCGATGATATAGCTGTTTGACCTGATAACCGTTTTCTCGCCGATTGATACATTTCCTTTTATACGGACGCCGGGTTCTATTTTACCGGCGAGACTCTTTTGAGTATTTCCCAGGATAAAATCGTTAAGGCGCAATATATCCCAGGGGTATATAACATCCAGCCAGGCTCCTTCAGTCTCAATAGCTGATACGCTTTTGCCTTTAGATAGCATCTTGTTTAAAACGTCAGGAATATCAAGTTCATTATCTATAAAATCAAATATATTAGAATCTACCGAATAGACTCCGGTATTCACACAATGTGTTCCGGCTATTAAACTTGGACCCCAGGCCCTCCTTTCCTTAAGAGTCGCCTCTTTTAAAAAGCCATTTTCAACTTTTACCACGGAACCCTTGAAAGGATTCTCTGCCCTGGTAATCAACATCGCCCACGGCTTTACTTCGGTGAATTGTGATATGGTATCTCCATCAATAAAATTGTCTCCGGGAAGTATTATAAAATCACCGTCAATGACTCCCCTAGCCTGTTTCACCGCATGAGCAGTACCCAGCTGCTTTTCCTGGGTTTTATAGCTAATTTTAACGCCGAACTGCTCTCCATCGCTAAAGTAGTTGAATATCTGTTC
>DAOUMG010000071.1:0-13865 GCA_034411935.1 Dehalococcoidaceae bacterium | reverse complement strand
TTATATCGAGCGAGGCATTGAACAGGCGGAAGAAACAGGCTCAATAGCCTGTATTATTGAGATGGATACTCCAGGCGGGCTGGATACCACTATGCGCGAGATCATCCAGCTTATGGATAGCTCTAAAGTGCCCGTCATCGTCTATATTCCCTCGGGTGCCAGAGCTGCTTCGGCAGGTTTCTTTATCACCATAGCCTCCGGTGTAGCCGCCATGGCTCCAGACACGGCTATAGGTGCCGCCTCTCCTGTTTCGATGAGTTCTGAAAGCGAAGCTGAGCTTTCCGATACAATGAAAGCCAAGATTACCAATGACGCCGCCGCCTATGCCATTGCCATCGCCCAGGCTCACGGGCGTAATGCCGTGTGGGCCGAAGCGGCCGTCAGGGATGCGGCTTCCATACCTGCCGGTGAGGCTTTGGATATAGGTGTTATTGAAGTCATAGCTACCAATCTCAGCGACCTGGCCAGCCAGCTGGACGGCTACACGGTAACCATGCTTGACGGCAGCCAGATTACACTGAATACAGAAGGGGCTAACCTCATTGATTTTGATATGAGCACCATCGAGGCTTTTCTCTATGCCATCAGCGACCCCAATATAGCCTATATCCTATTAAGCGTGGCTATGCTGGGTATCATGGTGGAAATCTTTAATCCTGGGCTTATCTTCCCCGGCGTAACCGGCGCTATCTGCGGCTTGCTGGCTTTCTACTCCCTGGGTATGCTGCCGGTGAATTACGCCGGTATACTATTGATGCTTCTGGCCTTCGCCCTGTTCGTCGCCGAAGCATTCACGCCTACCTTCGGCATCCTGACAGCCGGAGGTCTGGCATCTCTTATCGTCGGTTCGCTGATTCTGTTCAAAGGAGGTTCTCTATTTGAAGTGAACATTGGTCTGGTAATCACTATATCTGTTATAATCGCTCTGGTACTGGTCTTTATCCTAAATCGTGTGCTGAAAGCTCACCGGCGGCAGGCCACCACCGGGAGGGAAGAGCTTATCGGCAAGAGAGCTACCGTGCGTACTTCTCTTAATCCGGAAGGTACCATCTTCCACGAAGGCGAAATTTGGAAAGCCGTGCTGGATAAAGGGCAAGCTGAAGCCGGCGAAGAAGTAACCATTACCAAAGTCGATGGCCTTAAACTTTATGTAACAAAATAGTAGAGGAGGTTAACAATATGGAAGAAACAATAAACGATTTCAGTGGGTTTATTCCGGTAATCATTGTCATTCTAGTCCTGCTTACTCTAATACCAATGACTATTAAGATAGTTACCGAATACGAACGTGGCGTTATCTTCCGACTTGGAAGGTTAATCGGCGCTAAGGGACCGGGGCTATTTTTCATTATTCCCTTTGTGGACCGCATGGTAAAGGTAGACTTAAGAGTGGTAACCATGGATGTGCCTTCTCAAGATGTTATCACCAAGGATAATGTTACCGTTCGTGTCAACGCCGTGGTCTATTTCAGGGTAGTTGATTCCGAGGCATCGGTAGTCAAGGTACTGGACCATATCAGGGCTACCTCGCAGATTTCGCAGACCACCCTTCGCAACGTACTGGGGCAATACGAACTTGACGAACTTTTAACCCAGCGTGAGAAACTCAACCAGGCGCTACAGTCTATTATAGACGAGCATACCGACCCCTGGGGCGTCAAGGTAAGCACCGTTGAAATCAAGGACGTGGAGCTGCCTGAAACAATGCGGCGCTCAATGGCGGCTCAGGCGGAAGCGGAACGAGAGCGTCGTGCCAAGATAATCCATGCCGAGGGCGAGCTCCAGGCGTCCGAAAAACTTGCTCAAGCCGGTACTATTATTGCCAGGGAACCGGTAACTCTTCAGCTACGCTACCTACAAACGCTTACCGAGATTGCCACAGAAAGAAATAGTACTCTCGTCTTCCCTATTCCTATCGACCTGATAAGCATGTTCATGAAAAAAGGCGGAGATTCTAAAAAAGATTAGCTCGGTTCTTCGTAAAGGGGCTGGATATACTTCAGCCCCTTTTTTAGTTTAAAGCTCACGCAGGCTGACATCACCTGCTACTACCTTATTCAATTTCCCATTTTCACATAGTACTAGCAGACTACCGTCCCGCGAGACATCCTGAGCAATCCCCTTTATCTTTTCTTCGCCACAGGCTACCTGTACGTTCTTACCCAGCATTGTCATTAAAGCGCGCCATTTTTTAAAGATAGCCTCCCCGTCAGGCAGTAACATATAAAGTTTATCCATATGATTTATTAAAACGCTCAGTATCTTGTTTCGTGATACATACCCGCCAAGCGCGCTCTCCAGGCTGGCGGCTATCTGGGTTATTTCGGGATAGCTATCACTTCTTAAGCTGACATTTAATCCTATCCCGATTACGGCATATCGTTCCTTCTGGTTGCGCACACCGCTTTCTACAAGTATTCCGCATACTTTCTTCGCATTTATTAGAACATCGTTCGGCCACTTTATTTCGGCTTTTAACCCAGTGGTATCTTTAATAGCTTTAACTACCGCTACAGAGGCAATCATTATCAGATACGGCAGGTATTCGGCTTTCGGGTACAGTATTACTGATAATGCTATATTGCCTTCCGGCGAAATCCAGCTACGCTTCAAACGCCCCCTGGCAGATGTCTGTTTTTCTGCGATGATTACAGTGCCTTCAGCAGCACCTTTTTGCGCCTCTTGCCTGGCTTTATCCATAGTTGAAGATAAACTTTTATAATATAGAATTTTCCTACCGATAAGTTTTATTGCCAGCTTTTGTTTAATTTTTTGTGGCTCTATTAATTCCATCTCACTTATCCCAACCGCCACTAATATATCATAGTGCTTAAGTATCAGGCTAAATATTAGCTGCCGTCATCTTGACACTATTATAACTTGAAGCCATAATAATCTCGCATATGGCTAGTAAAAGACCCCTTGATGAATACAAAGAGAAACGGAATTTCAGCCTTACTCCTGAACCACATGGCATAAGCCGAACCAAATCTCTAAAACCCATTTTCGTCGTTCAGAAGCACGCTGCCAGCACCCTCCACTACGATTTCCGTTTAGAGGTTGACGGCGTCTTAAAATCATGGGCTATACCAAAGGGTCCCTCGACCGACCCCAAGGAAAAGAGGCTGGCTGTGCCTACGGAAGACCACCCGGTCGAATACGCTTCTTTCGAAGGAGTTATACCCAAAGGAGAATATGGCGCCGGTGCCGTTATCGTCTGGGATAGCGGTACCTACCACAATCTTAAGTATAAGGATGGCGGTGAAGCCCCGCTTAATGAATCATTATCATCGGGCCATATCACAGTCCGGCTGGAAGGTAAAAAACTAAAAGGTAGCTATGCCCTTATTCGCACAGGAAAGCCGGATAGTGGCCGCTGGCTGATGATAAAAATGGCTGATGAGGAAGCCATGTCTGGTGAGGATATATTATCAACACGCCCTGAATCCGTCCTCTCCGGTCTCAATATAGAGCAGTTTTTAAAACCATAAATCTTTAATTAACGGGAGGAAGTAAAAAACTCCAATGAGAGATGAAAGTACCAGTATAGATGTTATCGTCGAGATACCCAGCGGCAGTCGTAACAAGTACGAGATTAACCACCAAACCGGCGAGATATATCTTGACCGCGTACTCTATTCCTCGGTGCACTACCCGACAGATTATGGTTATATTCCCGATACCAAATCCGCCGACGGCGACCCGTTAGATGCTCTGGTGATAGTCTACGAGCCTACTTTCCCCGGCTGCCGTATCAAAACCAGGCCTATCGGCGTACTATTAATGCGTGATGAAAAGGGTGTCGACGAAAAAATTCTGGGCGTGCCCGTAGCCGACCCCAGATTCGACGGTATAAAAGACATTAGCGACCTTCAGAAGCACTGGCTGGTCGAGATTGAAAACTTTTTCAATATCTATAAAACTCTTGAAAAAAAGGAAATCAGTGTCGAAGGCTGGCACGGCGCTGACCACGCCAGAACTATACTTAAAAAGTATTCTCTTAAATAAACTTCCTATATTTTCTTATCCAGCCTTTACAAAACCGCCATCCGATATTAAAATGCTTACAGTTTGAGCGGGTGTAACTCAGCGGTAGAGTGCTTGCTTCCCAAGTAAGACGTCGCGGGTTCGAATCCCGTCACCCGCTCCACTTAATCTTTTTTTACTGTAGCATTGTTCCGGGGGATTTATATTGCCACTACATATATCCCGTGTCAATCTAGCGCCACAACACTTTTACTTTGTTGCGCTACTGCTTCTTAATTGCTAGAATATTCCTGTTGTTATGGGCCGTTAGCTCAGTTGGTAGAGCACCTGACTTTTAATCAGGGTGTCACAGGTTCGAGACCTGTACGGCCTACTAAAGCTAATAAGCCATCCCTACCAGAGTATTTTAAGAAGAATCAGGGTGTCTGGACACTAGGTCTTCCGACACCCTGATTTTATCATTTATTATATGAATGTCAATGCTACTGGGTTCATAACCAAAAGGTCGTTGGTTCGAATCCAATCCCGCTACCAATTTTATTTAGCACAGACTAAGACGGTCTGTGTTTTTTATTATAGTACTGATTGGATTTTAAGATTGATTTAATATTGATACTATGTCTAGACGGGTAAATCTTTACTATAAGGGTATCAAATATAGTTATACTAATTATTGTTTTTCTATCAAACCCATTTCTATAAGAAATCTAGATGGTTCCTTTGGCCAACCCCTATATTTTTCTGAATAGCTTAATGTTAGGGACTTGATTGTTCTAGTTATTGCGACAAAACAATTTCGTCGTTCCTCTTCCATCTCAGGACTATCGTTGCCTTTTTGCTTACTTTGGTAAGATGGTAATTCATCTTCGACAAGACCGACAAGATAAACATGGTGGAATTCTTTCCCCTTAGCTCCATGTATCGTCATAATTCTGACTGTGTTTTTCTTAACAAAGGATTCTTTTGAATGCATCTGTAATTCCTGAAGTAAAGCTTCTAATGTGATACCTTCTCCTAGCGCATCCGTTATATCTCTAATCAGATCTTCCCAAACGGAGCGTTCTTCTTCATATCTGAAAAATAACTCAACATTCGGATCCTGATTCATTTGTTGCTTTTCTGTTATCAATTCATTAAACCAATTTAATGCGTAGCTGTTAAAATTGAACCAGTTTCTACCTTCACTAAAACATTCTGATACTGTTTTTATTGTTTCCTTAACACTTTTATCTGTATTTTGGCTATTAATGTACTTGATCCATTGCTGCAAATAATCCTTATTTGATGCATCAGCATCAGCTATTATTCGGTCGGTATCTATTTCAAAATTGGTAAGCTGAGTGAAAGTACCGCAGACTGCTTGTAGATAATCTTGGTTTTGACGATCATTTGCTAGGCGAAGAATAGAATGAAGCCAAACCAAAGGAGTACTCTTAAATTCGTCCTTTCTCTGAGATATGACTGCTGGTATGTTGATTGCAATAAGAGCTTCTTCAATGCTTTCAAGAATTTTCCTACTTCTTCCTAAAATTACGACTGAGCCAGGGTGTTCTGAATGTAATTCTCTAATATCGTTAGCTATTTCATGAGCTTCGGTTGAAAAATCAGTGAATGCCGGTAGTAAACGTACAGTACCCTTTACTTGATCGGTATGGAAAGCTTCTATTGGCTTTTTATCGGGTGTCCTCAATTTATTATGTACAATTAAATTATTAGCCAATCTAACAATCTCTGATGGGCATCTATAATTCATTGGTAATTGAATTATAGTTGGAGAAAAGTCATCAATAAATTGATTTATGCGTTTATATGAAGCTCCATTCCATTGGTAAATAATTTGATCATCATCGGCAACAACGAATATATTCCTATGCTCCTTCCCTGTTAAAGCACGAATAAAACCATATTGGGCAGAATTACTATCCTGAAACTCATCAATACAAATATAAGGGTACACAGCCCTATACCGCTTAGCAAACGTTGGAAAGTTTGTAAATAATTGATATGCTTTTAGTATTAGAGAATCGAAATCAAGAGCGTTTTCTTTTAAAAGTTGAGCTTCATATGCGTGGTAAACCTTGGAAATTACTTGTCCAATTCTCTCGTCTTTAAATTCCTTACGGCTATCTTCGGGTAGAATCAAGCGAGATTTAAGACGTCGAATAACCGGTAGTGATTTCCTGAGGGTATCAAGATCATAATCAAGGTGATTTTTTATATTCTGAATTGCTTTATCTAGTATTGCTTTTTGATCGATATCTAGGGAATAGATATTGAAATTTGGATTAATATTTAAATGTATTCCATGTTGCCTTAAGATGTCGGCACAAAAAGAATGAAAAGTACCTATAAACAGCCTCCCTTCCTGTTTTGGGATAAAATTAATCAGCCTATTCCTCATCTCATCAGCTGCTTTATTCGTAAAAGTCAATCCCAAAACACGGAAGTTTTCATTGCTATATGTATCAATTATTTTAGCTATATGACATGTGAGGACTCGTGTCTTCCCTGAACCAGGTCCAGCTAAAACTAAAAGTGGATCACTAATACTATTTGTAGCTTCTTTCTGAATTTCACTGAGTTCGTTATAGGCTTTTATATAAACGCTACTATTCATAATTATTTTGTTTTTTCGACAACCTTTTCTATGACATTAATAAACATTGGAGGTACAATAGCTCTATCCCCATTCTTTTTCCGTAGGTTCTTGATAAGAGCATTAGTGTATTTCATTTTGTACCTATCTTTTTTTATTTCGGAGGCTAATATGTTACGAAATACTTGTGAATATTCTGGATGAGATCTTGAAATAGCCTCGCTGGATTGATGATTTTTTAATATTCGTATTTCGTATTCTTCATTGTTTTTTAAAATTATCTGTTGAGTTTCTTTTCCCCTATTTTGGGGTAGTTCAGCAATTATATACTCTTCAGGTCTTGGTTGGGTATTGCGTGCGTATTCACTGAGAATCTCTTTATACTCCTCAATAAATCCATTATCAATGAGATAGTCCTCCAATTCCATCCCCTCATCAGGAAGTAAATGAACAAGTTCTTTCAACATTTCATTTGATACACCTCGGTTTTGGGCTTGTTCAACATAATTCTTCCCGGCATCATCATTATCGCATATCATTACCCAAGGAATATCGAATACCCTTGCCAAGCTAATGAACGCGCCTGGTGAACCATTGTTTTGAAAATCAATTACTGTTACACCATGTTTATCTAGTGGCATCCCCATTATTTCTGCGAAGTATCTTAGCAATAAATATTCACTCTGTCCTTCGCAAAGTAGCCATGCTCTGCCAAATAGAATGTCTCCACGTATACGCTTGACATACGTATCCAAGTCATTTAGGTCATTCTCACTCAGATATATTTGAGACTCATCTTTGAACCTTTTAAGCTCTTGATGTATGTCATTTTGACCAGGGAAAATGGTCAACAATTTTCGGAATTCTTCTTCCTTTACTTTGCCCGACGAAGTTAATAACGATTTACCACTATGATAAGAATATTTGGCTTCGTTGTTTTTACAGAATTCGAGCAACTCTGGCTTTTGCGGTAGGCTAACAGTAAACGTTTTTCTAATATAAAACACCTTCGTACAAGGACCAACCCTTCGAAACATCCTTATTTGGGAAAATGGTATCTCTTGAATAAAATAGGGTGAATGACAGGATATTATCTTCTGACTTTTAATCTCTCCCAGATTTAAAGAGAGTGCTCGAATTGCTTGTGGATGTAGGTGTGCTTCAGGTTCTTCTAAGGCTAGAATAGCCTCTGTTTCGAGGTAAAAAGAGGGTTTTAGAGCCACATCTATATATGCCTGAAAGAGGAAGATAATAGCTAGGCTCTGCATACCCTGTCCATGTTTCAATAATGGGAATTCGATATCATTACCGCGAGTTTTCATAACCACTTGAGATTTTGACATGAGATCCCAAGGTTTCAGGGGCATTGCTTGTATAGATGTACTTTGTGCTGTTCCAAGTGACATTACTTTATGTACTCTATCAAGTGACAATCGAACTTGCTCAAGTTTGGGATCTGCTTCAAGTAATTCTTTGTTTATCTTTTCTAGTTCTTCATTTAGATGAATTCTTTGTTCTTCACTTATCTTGAGATCGCGGAGTAGTTTACCCCAAAACTGAGAGCGAGGTGAAAACTCTCCGGAAGAATCACGTAATGCTGACAAACAGTAAAATCGCATATATGAAAAGAATCTCTGCAAATTGGAATAACTTGCGCCTCTTCCAACAAGTGGTGTTCCGTCTAGAGTAAGGAATTCCCAGGTTGTCTCCATCTCTTTTATTGTTTCGTTATATTTACTTGAAACTCGTAATCCAATCGAATCTATATCCTCGATAGGATCGGTTTGTATGATTTCAGTAAGAGCCCGGAATATACTATCAGGCCACTCATCAGCTTTATCTTCTTGGAACCATAGCTCTATTACTATACCGTCGCATGTTTGTGGGGAGTCATTAGTATTGCACATGTGATAATCGTATTCATCAAAAATGTGTTGTCTACTCGAGGCTACATGCGTTAATGCAACTTTCAAAGCATCTATAAGAGCTGATTTTCCAGAATTGTTTTCTCCGACTAAAACAATTAAATCAGATACAGGAAAGGTAATATCCACTAGACAGCGAAAGTTCTTTATAGTAATTTCTCTTAATTTCATTTTGTCCTCTATATATAATAATTATTCTGTTTGTGAATAATCGTCCTTATTGCGTTTAATGAGTGTTTTCTTTATAGCCTTTGATACTATATCCTTCACTTTACCGGAAAAATCATCCTTTAGAATCCAATCAAGATAATCCGGTTCAATCTCGGCTACTTCCTTTAATAATCTACCCCTGTATTTCTTACCAAAATTAAGGGCGACTTCCCCGTTGATCCAAATAAGCTTACCGGTTTGGTCTACCCAATTCGCCTCTTCAGGATAACAACAAAATTGATGGAGGCTTTCTAAATCTCTGGGCAGTTCATCGTGAGATTCTAGTTGAGCATCTAGGATTTCGGCAGAAGCTCTCGCATCTGCATCTGAAGTATGGCCGTTTTCCAACTTCTTATCACAGTATTTCAGATATGCTGCTTCTAAGTCACGGGGGTTTAATTTATGGAAAATAACTTGTGTGTCGATGATCCGTCTTCCAGATCTTGAGAATTCAATTCCTGCTCTCCTGAACTCAGCTTCCAGCATAGGGATATCAAATCCTTTTATATTGAACCCGCAGATATCGCAATCATCTAAGAATTCCCTAAAGCTACGAGCTATTTGTCTAAACTTAGGTTCACTGGCAACTTTTTCATCTGTTATTCCGTGAATCTTAGTAGATTCTTCGGGGATATGCATTTCAGGATTGATTAATCTGGTTTTTGATTCCTCTCTGCCATCGGGGTGGATTTTCAAAAGTGTTATATCTACTATCCTGTCTTTAGATATATTTAAGCCTGTAGTTTCTAGGTCGAGGAAGACCAGGGGTCTGTCCAGCTTTAGGTTCTTCATTTGTCACGACTATAGCACTGTGTATTTGTGATTACAATACTATTACATATATATAATAACTCTGAACGATTACCATACACTTACTAAAGAATAGGTGTTTGTTTCGTAGACGCTTTTGTTTTGTATTTTATTTAGGGGATTTCTAGCTATCGTTTTAGTTCACTGTACAGTCATAGAATGCTATGGTTTCAATAGCGGTAGTACCCTCCTAGTGCTATACTTCTTTAGACTATATTATTGATAGCAGTAATATTATGGATCTCGCTTTTTACGGTGGAGTAGGTGAATTATAATAAGCAAAAAACCGTTCATCGTCTGTAAGTAAACGAGTTGACATTATTACCCTTCTCCCGCTTCCACTCAGGTTGATACGCTGTCAACAAGTAATTATGAATGCCTCGCAAATTATAGTTCCAATGACTTTTCAGAACGTATAAAACCTTCTCTTGATTGTCCTGAAAACTCTATGTTTATTTCCTGTCCGATATCATATGCCCAGTCGAAAACCGGGCTGTCTTCATTAAAAATAAGTATTTTGCCATCACTTACATGCCAGAAGTAATGATCAGTGACCAAACCATAATATATTCTTTCCAAACAAATATTGAGACAAACACAGGCACGCGTTAGATTTTGTAGGCCGGCGATGATAGCATAATTATCTGGATGGCAGGCCATTGGTAGAATAGCTATGTTCCTCAAAGGCCCAGAATGAGTGAATTTATTTGAAAAATAGCCATACCAATCGATAATACACTCTGGTGACTTATTCTTAATTCGCGATACCAAATTATTGGTCTTATATTTATTATTGGCAAATTTAATAAGCTGGTTTTTATTTTCAATAATATCGATTAATATTAATGAGTCCTCTATTACTGATCTCAGTAGAATCCCACTCTGAAGAACTAAGCCTTGAGATAGACATGTTAATGAAGCTAATATTGAGTTTAGTATATTTATTTTAAGAGCGTAAAAAGATTTGTCTTTGACATTCTCATTATTAATGAAGTTCAGAGGATAATATGTATCAACGATTTCATCTAAATAGCTTGAGATTCTATATAAGAACAGATGTACCTTCTTCTCATATTGAACTGGACTAAACTGCGCATGCTTAAACAACCAATCCAATAAAAGAGAGTCCTGAGGTGTACGTGGTTTATTGATATGCAATAATTTGAAGTATGGTTCACAACATTCACTGTAAATGGACTTACTACCGCAAGGACATAAACCTTTGTCTTTAACCATTATTACTACCTAAAAGAATAACTATAACTATTATTATATATGACAAATATACATAAGGATTAAATGGGATTATTACATCAATCTCCGTTGACCTGAGAGTTTTATGTTCACGCTTTCATTAAATAATTTGTACGCAAGTGGATGTCGAGAAGCAAACACAAGTTCATAAAGAGGGATATTTTTAGGGCCTCTGACCAAGATACTATTCCTTGTGTCATTAATATCGTTAAAACCTAAGGTTTTTAGTTGATCTTTGTACAAATTAAGTAGTTTACCACCCGGAGTTAGTGAACGCTGTTCCTTCAAACGTCTTCTCCATTCCGTAGTTCCAAAATATAGGTTGAAATTATCTTGGGGTCCCACGTTATTCAATGCTTGTCTATATTGTCGAACAATAGCTTGCCTTGGAAAGTTGATAATCATATCAATGTGGTCGAAGCAATTTGATAAATCACGAATAGTTGAGAAAGTTATTTGCATACTTGTAGGATCAATAAAAACCAATACTAGCGATGAACGAGGTATATATTCTGTTATTTGCTTTACAGCCATATTGCAGTCAGCAGAGATATATCTAATATTAAGAGTCCTCCCCCCAATCTGAATAATTCGTGATTCTAAGGCCGTAATATTGTCCGGATTAATGTCTATAAAAATATAAGAGGTAAACGGGTTTTTTTGTTTTAAAGCTATTAAAGGCGAACCATCAATTTTAATATTGGTTTTTTGGACAATACCTCGCCCAGGACCAGAGAACATATCAATAAAGACCGTGCTCGGCCATTTATCATGCATTGAACTTGTAAACATAGACATATATTTATGTAGGACTCCCAATTTTTCTTCTGCCCAGAATCCCATGCATCTTAATGGCAATCCATCATTATCTTCGAAGAAAGGGCAAAGGCCATCTTCTTCTCTCGCCTGAGCTTTCTTACAATCAGAGCACTCATTCATCTCTACATCTCGAACTATTCGGTACAATTACACCCTAAAAATCGCCAATTAAGAAGATCCCATATCTCCTTTGTTTCCTTGCATAATGCTGGTTGCAATCCAAGCCAAGCAGCAATTTGTTTGTATGCCTTTACCCTTTGATTAATAGAATAGCGTAATCTTCCATCATCTGCTCTTGTCATGCCAATTCTAGGAGCATTCGGGGCAAAATTATGCAAGGTAGGATATTGACGTAGTGTACCTATTGTTACCCTTTCTGGTTTAATACTAGCAGTTCTTTTGCAAATATATTCATAGTCGTTAAAATTAAAACCATTTCCAATTACTATCGGATCAAGCCTTATTCTTACTCTCCAGCCAGTTCTAATCATCTCCTCAGCAGTTTGAATTCTTAATATTGGATTGGGAGCTTCCTTCTCCAAAGCCTTTGCTACAGGAACTGAATTGAGTGAAAATGACAAAATAATCTGATTGCTTGGAGTCCTCTGGCGAAGAATATTAACATTGGTACTCTTAGTCACAAGTAGCAATACTTTGTTAGTCTCTTTTGAGAAGTAATCTAGAGCATCAGGTAGTAAAGTAGGTACCACAGCAAGACTGTCAGCTAATTCCCCAGTAGAAAAAACTCCCTGCTTTATATTCTTTAGCTCATCTTCAATACTATTCCAATTGTTTTCAAATACATTAGGTTCTGTTTTACCTCTAAAGGTAAGCCTTAGGTAACAATAATCGCAATTATATGGACAACCATTTGATAGAATTAGTTCATAAAAATGAGGACAGAAAACTTCCGGGGGAGTCTTGTCAAACAGCTTTACGAATTTACTTTTACGTTCTCGTTTTACAACCATTCAATTAGTACCATTATGAATATTCAATATCAATGATACTCTATAAGACATACCAAAAACAGTCAGACTAAATTATCATATTATCTATCAAGCGGATCTCCTTCACTAGCTACAGTAAAGTAGCTCTATGGTTTTAATAGCTTGATTCGTTAACTACATCATGTTGAAATTACCAATGCTTTACAAAGAGGAAAGGGGGTTAGAGTTTAATAAGTGATTTCTTATAGTGATTCTTGGTATTAACTTGTGATCAAAAGGTTGACTGACCTGCATGACAGGAGCTATCGACTGTTAGTTCAACACCCTGACTTAGGTTCAGGTGTTCTTTACTAAGCCCTTCTTTCAACTCTTTGAATTTACACTGGATGCCTTTATTTAGCTTGATATTATTAAACAAATGTGTTATGTTTAGCTATTAACAACTGAATAAAACATCCTTGATGCAATCAGCATCTCGCCGTATATATATCGAGTGGCGGGAAGGTTATTAAACCTTCTCGCCTTTTTTATTCAGGATAGTCTGGTAAACGGAAAAGACGATGAGATTAGTAACTGAATCTATCACAGATAAAATTGCAGTCGAAGAGCTAGTCAAGCGTTTCGAAATATGTAATCTTGCAGACGGCAAAAGCCCGAAAACCATTAACTGGTATAACGACATTCTAGTTTCTTTCATCAGGTATCTTAAGCTAAGCGAAAAACAATGTTACTTAAATAGTTATCAAATCGATAATATCAGAGGATACATTCTATATCTACGTCACAAAAAGAAGTTTCAGGGGCATCGTTATACTCCAGCACAGGATTCCAGTTTATCGCCGGAGACAGTGCGAGGGCACGTTCGAGCGCTGAAGGTCTTTTCATCCTGGTTATTTCGTGAAAAGTATCTCGATACAAATGTACTTAAGGATTTAAAGCTGCCAAAAGTCCCTCACAAAATAAAGGAGCCACTTAGCTCCGAGGAAATAGAGCGGGTATTACGAAGTATAAAGAAAGATTCGCCTGTTGGATTTCGAAATTACACAATTATATTAATCCTTATTGACACCGGGCTAAGGGAATCTGAATTAACAGGTATTATTCTAGGGCAGGTCAACTTTGAGGTCGGTTATATAAAAGTAATGGGTAAGGGGCAAAAAGAGCGTATCGTACCTATCGGAGATTTTGTAAAGATGACATTATTGAACTATATTGAGAACTATCGGCCTCAGCCATCTTGTAGTATGGATTGTGATAGATTATTCCTTTCGAGTTACGGTAAGCCAATCACATCCAATGCTATTAAGTTAATGT
>DAOUMG010000070.1:0-5494 GCA_034411935.1 Dehalococcoidaceae bacterium | reverse complement strand
TTTTCTCCTAAATAGGGCGGATTGGCAATTATAATATCAAAACCGTCTTTAATGCCAAACATCCACTCCGGGTCAAACCATTCGGAATTTTCATTAGAGAAGGGGTTCCAGCTAGTCAGTTGCAGGGCAAGGGCGTCCTTGCCGCCCCATTTGATACTCTGTTCTATCAGCTTGCCGCGTGTCTTTAGGAAATCTTCTTCAATCTGCTGTTTCTCCCTGCCATAACTTCGCAAATACCTGTTTCTCAGATCCTTGAGGCTGGTAATCTCTTCACTGACAATCCCTAAACCTACCTGGCGATTGGTCACCTGGGGTAGTCCTAGCAGGCTATTTGCCGACACAAACTTGAATTCAAGGTTGGGTAACGCCTCGACCCCTCGGTTTTTCTTGATATCGTCTATCTGCTCGTCAACAATAAGCGAAAGAAAAAACCTCAGCTTGGAGATTTCTACCGCTATTGTCTGAATATCAACGCCGTAGATCGATTGCTGGATGATGAGCAGTTTACGGACGTATTCCCAGTTTTCATCTCTGATTCGCTCCATAAGCTTATCTTTAAATATTCCGGGCTCAATATTGCCTAGATGGTTCTTCAGCCATAATTTCATATCTGGATCTGCTTTCTGTAGTAACAGAAGCATCTTGTGTAGGATACCCATCGGAAAAGCACCGGAACCACAGGCAGGGTCTATAATCTTGATCTTGTCAAGTGTAGAGATTATGGAGACTTTTTCACTATCGCTCAGAGCAACATCCGAAACTTCATATGAAAGCATGGCAGTTATTCTATCTTCATCAATTTTGGTGTTCGTGAGCAGATACTGAGTGAGGCTTTGGTCAACCATAAAGTCGACTATGGTACGCGGTGTGTAGTAGCTGCCGGTGGCTTTTCTGGCTGTTTCTCCAGTTGTCGGGTCAACTTCTGCCAACAGGTTTTCAAAGATTCTACCCAACATTTCCGGGTCGACGGAGACGTCGGCATCCACTGTGCTGTTTTCATCAATGGTGAAATTATATTGCTCTAGTATTTCAAAAAACTGCTCAAATAAATCATCTGGTATTACAAGGTTGTATTGAGGTTTCCTAGTATCATAGAAGTCATCATGAGGTTCAAATAGTCCACCGTTCAAAAAGGGAATCTTTTCCGCATCCGGCAGGATATTTTTATGCCTTTGCTCCTGGGGAGTATTCAACACTTCGAAAAATAGCTTCTCTAGGGTGGAATGGTAGTATTGGGAATTCTGTTTGACAGCTTTCGATGACAAAATTGATTCGGGTATCAGCGATATACCATTTGCTGACTTCTTATGCTTCAAAAACCAGCAGAAGATCGCCCTGCCGATAAGCCGAACGGCAAAATTTTGGTATGTTTCTTTATCATCATCGCTAACCGAGGGTAGGATCATCTCTCTTTTACATTGATATCCAATTAGACGGTAAAAAAATCTGGCGATGTGGTTATAAAATTCCTTGTTGACCTTCTCCACGGAGAACGCATCTTTAATTTCCTCCAAGTTAGCGAAGCTACAGCCACCAACCCTCAAAAGAAAAGTCCTATTTTTCTGCTCTAGACTGACAAAATAGGTGAAACGGCGGTAATTGCTGTGGATGACCTTGGTCCCCATTGGCTGCTCGTAGACCAAGCTGAAGCGGAAGGCCCCGGCGGAATCATAAAAAATAAAGATAGCGGCTTCATATCCCATCTCTTTGAGGATTTTACGGGCTTTCTCATACTGGGCTTTCTTACCGGAACGCTCGCTCAAGCTGCCCGAGGATTTGGCACTCACCACCAGCAGCTTTTGTATATTATCTGGAAAATTTAGGTGGCCCAAGCTCTCAACTTTATTGAACCGTTCATCATCTTCATGACTAAGGGCTTCCCGTTCCGGAGAAAAATTATTGGCATCTTGGAAAAAATAACCTAGCTTTTCAATATCAAATTTCTGGGATATGGCTTTTAGTAATTCTTGATTCATAATTTATCCTTTAATATTTTCGATCGCTATTATTACTTCGTTCAGTGTTTTACCGAGCTTTGCCTTGATTTTCTCCAGGTAATCATCGCCTAACTCTTTCCTGATACCGGATATTCCATCTTTCAGATGATTTAAGTCTTTATCCGACGGATTTACAGTCTTCAGATTGGAAATGCGCCTTACGGTGTAATCAGAAAGTGTCTTATATTCCTTCATATCCTCCAGCAAGGTTCGAAGGAAGGGAAGTAGGTCAGTTATTCCTTCAGGATGATTATTTATCAGCGTTTTGATGTTGTTTAACGCTTTTTTCTCCACGCTCACATCGCTTGTAGGATTATAGCTTTTATATTGATAATCCTTTATATCTAAATAGTTTTGCCAGAAACCGGGGCTATGAGGGATCGCCTTCTCATCTTTACTGCATTCAATCATGGCCAGAGTATCCTCAAATAATTGGTCACTAACTAACTTTTCATCATTCAGCTTACCGCGTATAAAAAACCCCAGTCCTTTACGAATAAAGACCAAAACGTCATTCTGGGTATAGTTTTTAGCCACCTTTATCCTTGCAGGTAATTCTGAAATACGTTTAATCACCTCAGGATTATCGGCGGCAATGGCAAAATATTTTTGGCGAATTTTGGTTTGAAAGCTAGTATCTTCCATAGTGTCCGGGTTTGCCATTACCTTCTTAAACAGGCTGGCGGCTGATGGCTCCTCATCCGGTTCAAAGATTTTAGCATCCTCACCCAGGGTATTATGTATCATGAACATTTTCTGAGCGGCAATTTCCCGGCTCTTCACAAATTCAGCTCCCTGTAAAGTGGGGAAGAAGTTATAAATATCCAGGTAAGCAAAGACCTTTTTCCCAATGCGGTTGATTCTACCCACGCGCTGAATTACGCGGGTAGGATTCCATGGGATATCGTAGTTAATTACCGAGCCAGCCCGGTTTAAGTTAAAACCTTCGGATATTTTATCCGTAGCCAGTAAAAACTTATACTGGTCTTTGTGAGTTCCTTTATACATAGCATCGAAATTATGTAATATTTGTTCCAGTACCGACTTGCTCAAACCACCGGCTACTGTAAGGAACTGCCCGTTGAATACCTGATCCAGGCGCTTTTCAAGATATTTGGCAGTATCAACGTATTCCGTAAAGATAACCACTTTCCGTTGGGGTTCGCTTTTGGGGTGAGGAGCTTCGATGATTTCTTTTAGCTGACTACTTAGCTTATTAAATTTGGGGTCGTTATTTACTAAATCCAGGGATTCCAACTCTGCCAGTATTTTTTTGAATAAATCAATGTCAGACTGGATAGCAGTCAGAAATTTATTTTTAAGCTTAAAATCTTTTATTTTGTAAACCTTATCGGTCTTTGGATGTTCGTTCTGATCAAGCAGTTTCTGGTAATCATCGAGGGCTTTTCCAATGTCGTCTATACTATCATCCCAGATGTCGTTGATCAATTTCCGGTCAAGGATAAATTCTCCAGTTTTAATGATAAACTGCTGTACTTTAAGATTAATGCTCAAGAAGTTCTGAATGCTGTCTTGGAAAGCACCAAATGAGCTTTCAAATCGTTTGATGAGCAAGCGCCGCATGAAATCATACAAGTTAGATTGCATTAAGGCTTCCCTGTTTTGCTCCATGGTTAAGTCACCTTCAGCTACTCCAGCTATCCCGGTTTCATAAATAAATGGTCGATAAATTGCCCCATAAAAATCGCCGTTTTCTCCGAAATATTGAGAAATGATTCTGTCGTAGAAATCAGATTGTTTTTCAGTCAATTCAAAGAGAGCCTCATGCGGGTCATGTATCTCAGAAAGGTCAATCACTTCCTTAGAGTATTCGGGGTCTTTTTTAAGATCTATGCGATTACGGCGGATAAGCACTGGTTCGATGACTTGCCGGATACTCTTTGAAAGATATTTTGAGCGTTCCTTGACCTTTATTAAGTCAACCTCATTCGAGCCGAATAATGATTCATAATCGGACAAGGCCGAGTCTCTTTTATCTTTATCCGGTGACTTAAAGTTTTTCTTGATATTGGACAATTTTTTGAAACTCTGGTTAAAGCCTCTAAATTTATTAGTCAGGTCATTGTCCAGAGTAATTTGGGATTTTCCGGGGATAATAAAAAGTTTGAGAAGGGAGAAAATATCGGCAGGGGTATTATTAAAGGGAGTAGCCGTTAATAAAAGGACCAGTTTATCACGGCAAATATTGCTAAGAGTTTCATAGGCCTCTGTATCCTGGTTTCTGAATCGGTGGACTTCATCCACGATGATAACTTCATATTCCGGATTCTCTTTTATCAGTGCCAGAGTTTTTTGGAGGTTTTCCAGACCACATGACCGAACTTCCCAGTCATAGAGTTCAAAATCCTCTTTATATTTTTGCCAACCGCTGGTCTTATTATCATCCCCTATTAGACCCGGAGGGCAAATGATAATACCTCTTTTCCCAAGGCTCTTGGCTATCATACCGGCAATGATGCTTTTCCCCAAACCTACAACATCTGAAATTATTACGCCATAATTATTTTCGATGATAGTTAATGCCTGAGAAACAGCATCAAGCTGATATTTATAAGGTTTATAACCTTTTTTGATTAACAATTCTTTTAGACTTGGTTTAACCTGCTTCTGGTTCTGAAGATCGATATAGGTCTTGAGAACCAGGGTAAATGCCTCAAATGGGGTGATATCAGTGACTAAGGTTTTCTTCTTAATCAATTCAACCAATTTTTCTTTGTATATGGGTTCTTCAGTAAGTCTGACTGATTTTAACCATAAGTCATCAAAATACTTCTCCGCCTCGTTAGTGCCGTAATCACTAATCTCTACATTGAACTCCCCTTGAGTGTAAAGGCCTGACTTGGTAAGATTGCTGGAACCGGTAATCATAAATGAATTTTTTAAATGTTTTAGATCGTCTTTAATCTTGAATATATAGAGTTTGGCGTGATTAGGCTCGCGAGTTTTGCGGATTCTGAGTTTATCATTCAGTATTAATTCTATGAAGAATTTCACTTGCTGATAAAAGGATTCTGTATCAAAGTGGTCAGAATTAATGGATTTGTAAAGGGAATGTAAAACCTTATCAAATATTTCATCATTGGTAAGAGATTTGGTATCATCACCATATTCCACTAAACCATGAATTGTACTATCTACATTTAACCCAACCAGTACATCAACTTGCGCAGTGGGGTTTTTCTTTAGGCTATCATACAGTTCTGAGATACCTGAAAAATAGAAAAAACCGACTAAAAACTTTAGTTCTTTACTGTCATTTATCAGGGTAACCAACCTATCTTTTAGCTTTTTGTCTTTTTCATTGGTAATAAAGGTAGCATCCGTACTCATTTTTTACCCCTGTACTGAATGTAAATTATGTCTGTATCCTAAGCTATATGCTATCTTTAGTCAATAGATATAAGTTTAAAGTGCAGTTCACAAAACGTCATTATCTGAACAGCCCTTTTTAACCAGTATTTTAGCTTTGTCCAGGA
>DAOUMG010000069.1:0-7137 GCA_034411935.1 Dehalococcoidaceae bacterium | reverse complement strand
GCGATAAAAATAGACTAGAAATCAAAGCTAAAATAACCTGACAAAACAGCCTTCAAAAAAGGAACCTCTTTATGTAAAAACAGAAAGTTAAAATAAATTAGAGGAGAAGAAGCCGGTTACTTGAACAGCATGCCTATCCTGATTACCGTCTGTACGAAACTTATAACCTGGGCGAGGAACAAAAACCAGACTATTCTCAGCAAGGCGTCGTTAGGACTCCAGAACCAGAGGATTGCCATCAATAAGGTTACAAAGCCCACCACCATGGAGGCGGATAGAAAAAGCCGGGACATCCTGGTTAAACTGCTTATCTTGATGTCCTCTATCTTCATAAAGAAGAGGCCGGCAAACCCCAGTAAAGCGGTTGAGGCTACCACCATTGCTTGAGCCAGCTGGACAGGATATTCCATGGGCTTGATTATAGCATCTTTTATGAAAAAGGGAAGCTTTTTACCATTTTATTACCAATAAGGCTCGCCAGGGTCTATTTTAAGGCTAAGCAGCTAAAAATAGCGGCTTTTTTAGGGGCACTGGTAGAATTTACTTGTATGGCATCATACGGGGCTAAATTTGGCTCTCAGAGGCTGGTTTTAAGTAGCCGGTTCGTCGGGGGCGTTCTTTTGGCGGGAAAGCACCTCATCAATGGTTTGGCGGAGGTTTTTAAGCCCCCAACCTTTTACTGCCGAGGTCAACACGGTGTCGCGGCTTACCGGCCCGGAATAATCACTGAAATAATTAAGAGCTTTTTGTTCATCCCATTCCTTATCCTTATCCAGCATGAGGTCTATTTTGTTAAGAGCCGTTATCCGGGGCTTTTCGGCGATGCCGAGGTCTTTTAAAGTGTCTTCAACTATCCTGCATTGCTCTATAGCGTTATGTAAAGTAATATCAACCACGTGGATTAGCAGGTCGGCTTCCGTTAATTCTTCAAGAGTTGCCCTGAAAGCAGAAATAATTGCCGGTGGTAGTTTACGGATAAAGCCAACGGTATCAGTTAGTAGCACCGCTCCCCTGCTATTAATGTATATACGCCTTGTCGTCGGGTCTAACGTAGCGAAAAGTTTATCCTCTACTAAAACATCGGCACGGCTGAGGGCGTTAAGCAAGCTGCTTTTACCGCTATTGGTATAGCCCACCAGGGATACCACCGGCGTGCCACCCTTTCTCCTTTTCTGACGATAAAGGGAACGGTGTTTTCTTAGTTCCTCTATCTTTTTCTTGAGGTTATGTATCTTGTGACTTATAAGACGCCTGTCTGTTTCCAGCTGGGATTCGCCGGGACCTCTGGTACCGATACCGCCGCCGAGCCGTTCCAGATGACTCCACTGTCCTGCCAGACGGGGTAACAGGTATTCATGTTGCGCCAGTTCCACTTGAAGCTTACCCTCATTGGTACGGGCATGGCGGGCGAAGATATCCAGTATAAGAGCCGCCCGGTCTATAACCTTGACATTCAGGGCTTCTTCCAGGTTGCGTTGCTGCAACGGCGTCAGCTCGTCGTCAAAGATAGCAACGCTATAGCCCGTACTTTCCTTGAGGTCTTTCAGCTCATTAAGCTTACCTTTACCTATATAATGAGATTTAGATGGAGACGGCAGATGCTGGATAATGCTGCCGACAACTTCGGCCCTGGCGGTTCGTGATAGTTCCCCTAGCTCCTTGATAGAATCCTTAATTGACCACTTGTCTCGGGCGTTTTTACAGGCAACCGCCACCAGGAAGGCTTTTTCCTGCGGATTCTTAACTAATATAGTACTCTTGGTGATAAACGAACCTCCCGAATTTTATCAACACTAATTATATAACAAACTCCTTTGTATAAGTAATAGCTATACTAGAATATGGTAGTGCTATTGTACTAAAGTACAATAGCACTAGGTATATACACCTAGTTAAACTTAAGTATATTGGCGGATAGACAAAAATAGCATTCAATCATATAATTAAATTAGATGAGGTAGTATACTTATATCATTTATTAGAGGGGAGGTGATAATAAAAGAGAATAACCATCAGGCTTAGAGCCTGTGACACTAGGGAAAGACCAGAGAATCGAATAGGAGGTTTTAATGATTAAATTTCATTCAACGGTTACCAGAAGAGATTTTATGAAAGCCTTGGGGTTCGGAGTTGCCGGTATAGGTGCTACTGCAGCAGCAGCGCCAGTTTTCCGCGACCTGGACGAGATAGTACAAGCCGGTAGCAATATACTGGTTGATGAACCCTACCCCTGGTGGGTAAAGCAACTTGAGATTGGTCATCCTAATTGCGAAATCGACTTTAACGTAATGCAAAGAATGGATAGAACCAGGTACAATAACTCAAGTGCCCATGTTACTCCCGAAAAGACAGCCGCCAGATCCGCTGCACAGCTTGAGCTTCGCAAGGCCAAGATACTGGCCGACTACCCCGGCCATCGCTTGCAGGATATCGGCCTTAACCTCACCGGCCGCGTTCTGAGGTCGCACAGCTACGTTACATTGACAGATACATCAAGATCCACCGGCACCGGCGCCGAGCAGCTTGAGTGGTCGGGTGAAGTCCGTGGTGTCCATTGTGGCTACGGAACCAGCCCATTCTCCTACTACGCCGAGACCCCCGAGGAGCGCGGCGTGCCCAAGTGGACAGGCACCCCTGAAGAGGCCAGCCATATGATGCGCTGTATTGCCCGCTATGCCGGCGGCACCCAGACCAGCTTCGGTATTATGGACGACAATACGATAAAGTTCATGTGGGGACCCGAATCGAGCTATAGCTTTAGTGCTACCACAAACTATCCCTATAGAACGGGAAGTAAATATAATATTCCTGCGTCGCACAGGTATGTGATTAACCCGATTATCCAGCAGCAGATAGAGGGTGCCCGCAGAGGTCCCAGTAACTACTCCGGCCTTGATGTCGGCAAGGGTTACTTCCAGTCGGGACTGGCCAATGTGCGAATGCACGCCTTTATCAAGACGATAGGCTATAACTCAACCGGTGCCAATGGCTTCGGTGCCAATAGCGCCTGGGCACAATGGACCGGCGGCGGTGAGTTCATAAGGCTCCATGAAATAAGCAATCCATATTGCGGGCCTCTTTTCAGAAGGGCGAACATCTTCCTGACTGATCTACCGGTGGCGCCGACTCATCCCATTGAATCGGGTCAGACTACATTCTGCAAGAGCTGCCTTAAGTGTTTCCATGTATGTCCTACCCAGGCGATACCCGATTACAAGGAGCCTCGCTGGGAGATAACAGACGCCGATTCTCCCGGCGGCGACCCGGACTTCCTTGACCCCATCCGTTTCAACAACCCGGGCAAGAAGATCTGGTGGCTCAACCTGTACGCCTGTATGACCAACTGGACGCTGACTGATACCGGCTGCGGTATGTGCCAGGGTACCTGCGTCTTCTCCAGGCACGGAGCACAGTCGGTCCATGGCCTGATAAAGACCATCGTGGCCACCACCCCTATATTAAACGGCTTCTTTACTAAAATGGACGAGTTCTTCGGCTATGGCCCGATTGGTTACCCCATTTACGATCCCGAATGGCCAACACCCGGCTGGGATACACAGTATCCTGAATACTGGGAAAAGATTAACTCCTGGTGGGATAAGCCAAGACCAATGTACGGGCTCAATTACTAAAGGATAAGGAAAGTTAAATAAGGAGGTATGAATTAAATGTACGGAACTTGGATGGGTTACAGTGCATGGACATGGACCATCTTTATGTGGATGGCCATCGCTTTCATCCTTGGTGTTGGGCTGACTGCACTATGGTTCTGGGCTAAGAACAAGAATATGTCCATCAAGTGGTGGGAATGGGTCCTGGGCTTACTGGGTATCTTCCTCATCTCCTTTACTATCCAGAACATAATGGCTTCTTCTTTCGAGGAAGTTACCGCAACCAACGGAGCCTTCATGCTGGTTACCGGACTACCGGGGTTAATCCTACTGGTAATCCCCTGGCAGACGGTTTGGCGCCGTATGCGCTCAGGAACATAGTAAGAGCACAAGTTAGCCTTAAAATAACCAGGAGAGCCCCTTTTAAAAGGGGCTCTCCGCTTTTTACCTGCCTCTTTTTTTATTTCTTCTTATGCCCTTTGAAATCAAGAGCGGCTGAGTTTATGCAGTAGCACATACCACTCGGAGGTGGTCCATCGTTAAAAACATGCCCCAGGTGTGCCCGGCATTTATTGCAAAGAACCTCAGTTCTTAAACGACCCAGGCTTGAATCGGTATCTTTATCAATAACCTGCTCGGATATCGGCGCTTGGTAACTGGGCCAGCCACTGCCAGACTCGTACTTATTATCTGATGAAAATAGTTCATTCCCGCAGCAAATACAACAGTACACCCCGTGTTTCTTGTTATTAAGGTATTTCCCACTGAAGGGCGGCTCTGTTTTTTTCTTGCGGGTAATCTGATACTGCTCCTGTGTTAGCTGGCGCTGCCATTCGGAGTCGCTTTTTTGAATTTTTCCGGACGTGTTCATTTTGTATTCTTATAAAGAAGGAAGAAAGACATGGTGGGCTCGGTAGGGTTCGAACCTACGACCAATCGGTTATGAGCCGACCGCTCTACCACTGAGCTACGAGCCCCATTGGTATATTTAAAGGGTTTATAGCTCTCGGCCTAACCAGTTATCGCCGTAGGTTTCTTTCTTTTTTTCCTTAGCCTTTTCCTCATTAGCGTATTCTACCCAGGCTTCGGGTCCCTTGCCGCAGGCCTCTTGCCTCTCATCGCGCCATCTCTTAAGCGGGTCAGGGTTTTTCTTATCCCAGTCCTCAGCGTAGCGCATTTTATCCCATTTTTTACCTTCCATCTTATCTTTTACCACGAAGGCGTTATCGGGGGCAGAGGCGGAATAGTTAGAAAACTGAGAAAGCAGCCTTTTAGCTTCACCATTACACTTAGGGCAGATGGCATCCTCCTTGCTTTCGGCTACCGGCCTTACCATGGTAAAGCTTTCTTTGCACTTATGGCAACCGTATTCATAGATGGGCATAAATAACCTCCCTTTATTGATTGAAATACAGTGTTTAACAATAAAAAGTTTAACACTTAAGCAGGTCTAAATCAAATGGAGCGGGAGACGGGACTCGAACCCGCGACAACCTGCTTGGAAGGCAGGAACTCTACCAGCTGAGTTACTCCCGCATTTATGTAAAATACGTACTTTTTAGATAGATATATTATTATACAGAATTGCTTTAATAGCTTACAATAGAATTCCCGGAATCTATAGTTTTTCCTTAATATACTTGAGATTATTCTTGAAGCCGGGCATAATGCCAAGCGCTAGTTTAAAAAAGGGATTAGCGGCAAGGCTATCCGTATAGCTGATATCCCCCAGGCGTTTTATTATCGCCTCTGAATAGGTAGGATAGGCGTGAATTACCGAGTGAATCCTGGATAGCGGTTTCTTAAGTGATTTAAGAAGCTGTATTTCGTGAATCAGGTCCTCGGCATGGAGTCCCAGTACATGAGCGCCTAGTACTTTACCAGAAGCATTACAGACTACTTTTGCCATTCCCTCGCAAGCCTGGTCGACGATTGCCCTGCGGGCTTTTTCGTACCCGTAACGGTAGACTCTTATATTTTCCCCATATCGCTCTCGGGCTTCCTCTTCGCTTAAACCACATCTTGCCAGTTGCGGTTCTGTAAAGGTAACCCAAACCATATTATCGTACTTGATGCTTCTTTTTAGAGGCAGCAGGGCGTTAAAGGCAGCGGTGATGGCCTGATACTCGGCTATAGCGGCGAACTGATAAGGCCCGACGACATCGCCGCAGGCATAGATATTGCCGGAAGATGTTTGCATTTTTAAATTGGTGATAATACCTTTGGGAGTATATTTAACCCCAGCTTTTTCAAGTGAAAGTCCCTCTAAATTAGCTTTTCTACCCAGGGCGATTAATGCTGCTTCAGCGTTTAAGTTCTTTGTGCCGCCATTTTTATCCTGAATGGTGAGATTGATAATACCCTTGTCTTGAGAGAATTTAACAGCTTTATAACCGGTGAGTATATCTAGGCCGTCTTTTTTTAGAATGTCCGCCAGCCTTTCGACCAGTTCTTTATCTTCGCGGAAGAGAACTTGGTCAGCCATTTCGACTACGGTAGTCTTAATCCCCAGGTGGCAGAAAGCGGTAGCCAGCTCCATTCCTGCCGGGCCGCCGCCGAGGACTATCATAGATTCAGGTAGCTTATCAAGGTCAAAGACATTCTCGTTGGTTAGATAAGGTATTGTATCCAGGCCTTCTATCGGCGGTACCAGCGCCCTGGAACCGGAGGCTATTATAAAGCTCTTCGCTGATATATTTTCATCGTTTACTTTTATTCTATGCTTATCTATAAACTCGGCTTCGCCTTTTATTACTTTGATACCTATCTTCTCAAAGCTCTCAGGCAAATCGGCTTGATATATCTTTTCTACCGTTACACGAACGGAGGGCATTACTCCGTCTGTATTAAACACTAACGGCGTATTAGTGGCGATTCCGAAATCCTTAAGTCTTTTAGCCCGATAGACCATGCTACTGGCCTCTACCAGCGCTTTCTTTGGGATACAGGTACGCAGGGCGCAGTTTCCTCCTAAGCGATCCTTTTCTATTATGGCTACTTTCTTACCAAGTCCGTTAGCCATAGAGGAAGCCACAAATCCGGCAATACCACCACCGATTACTATAAGGTCATAATCATATCGGCTCATAATCGTTTCTTACCCTGGCTACTTTATAATTTCAATATTCAGACTATTTATCTGATCAACCCCTCTAAGCGAGCAAACCATGCCTTTTACGGTGTTTCCGATTATCATATTAACGAATCGGTTCAGCTGTATTAAATCGTCGTTGAGTTTTATGCTTACATCGTCGGTGATGATGCCAAGATTTATTTTTTCTATCTCACCGCCGTTAGCTAATATAACCACCATTCCGCTAACTACGTTGTCTATAAAAATACTCACAAATCTGTCTAAAGGAATGTCTATTTGATTGACTTTAAGAGTGATTTTAGATTCAGGCATTTAAGTAACCTCCCTTGTCTATTTTTCTATATTAATGACCGCCAGTTACAAAGTCAATGAAAAGTATATTTATAATTGTGGTCTTTAGAAAAATGGTCGGGGTGAGAGGATTTGAACCTC
>DAOUMG010000068.1:0-3082 GCA_034411935.1 Dehalococcoidaceae bacterium | reverse complement strand
GCTATAGTTGGAGTGGTCAGTAAGAACAGGCCGATTCTCATTTCCAGCGTTATTGGTTTTATCACCTTGGGTATCATAGCTTTAAATTTAGTTCTACCGTTATTTAATAATGATATTAGCAATAAAGATACTGAGATTGCCCCGATAAATATCACCGAACCATCCAGACTGGAAACGTCGATCGGTTACAGGGTACGGCTCTGGGAAACAGCTGTACAGATAATGCTGGCGTCTCCCGAGATTCCATTTACCGAAGATAAAATAAGTGGCATACGTCCACTTATAGGCTACGGCCCCGAAACTTTTATTGTGACCTCTCAATATATGTTCCCTGAAGAACTCAAGAGTAGCCACACGTATCAAGCACTTCTCTATGACAGACCTCATAACCACTATCTCTATATAGGTACCACCACCGGTCTGCTTGGGATACTGGCCTATGCTACGGTATTAGCTATATTTCTCTATTTGGCATTTAGAAAACTCTTGCGTTCACCACCAGGTTTAGAGCTTTTTCTACTCGTCGGAATCACTGCGTCAATGCTTCAATATATTATTGACAGTGTATTCAATCCATCAACGTTTTCTCCTGAAGTGATCTTCTGGACCTTACCGGCTATGCTACTTTATTTTAACCGTCCCGGCACTGATAAATCCGAGGGAAACACCTCAAATATACAATATGGTGTAAATCATTTCAGGCAATATATAGCAGCAGGCTTGGCTTCAGTGTTGGTCATTAGTGGTTTTCTCCTGACAGCTGGTCCTTTTCAAGCAGATATGAAGCTGCAGATGGCGTTTATGCAGTCAACACAACTTGATCCAAACGCACCCTTCACTTATAGTGAGGCAATTGACGCTAACCCCAGGGAAGCAGCTTATTGGGCAGCCAGAGGGGAGTACATTCTTCTAGTGGCCCGACTAGTAGAATCTGAAGACCAGAAACTGCAGCTGCTAGCCTATAGCGCCCAAGCCTTTGAGGAGGCGCTGCGCCTAGAACCATATATAATATTCCGCTACCACGCCTTAGCCGAGGTATATACATACTGGGCCTTTCATAAGGCTGAAGACAAATGGGACAAGGTATCCCAGTTCTACCAGGATATTCTTGAACTTTCACCTTATAATGCTGTGATGCTTGATAATTGGGCATTAAGCCTCATTATTGAGGGGGATTTCGATGAGGCTAACCTGAAGGTCGAGCAAGCCATATCCGCAGATCCAGGTTGGCCGGCTCATTCTTATTATTCCGGAGTAATCAGTACCCTTAAGGGAGAATACGATAAAGCTGTAAGCAGCATGGTTCTTCCCCTGTACGATGGAATTCAGAACCTGAGATACTTTAGAGACATATGTTTTGACATTTATGAATACCAATTAATTCCTCAGATAATCGAAGCACTTAATAGTCAACCCCCATCGAATTGGCAAGTCAACGTTTTACTTGGGGTAGCTGGTTTTTTCACAGTCTGGGAGGAGAGTATTCAGAGTTTTGACAAAGCTATGTCTTTGATACCGGACGAAGAATCTGCCAGCCTCTTCCGTCTCACCCTAGATCTAGCCAATCGCGTCCCCGAATACGGGCAGCAGCTGGCTATTGTGGCAGCTGGCTGGCTAGACAAGCTTGCCCAAAGCCCCGATTACAAAGCGGCACTTGTCGAATTAGATGCGTTCCTTGCCGAATTCTCCAATCCTTAGGTTATCTATTGCTTCGCAGCACAACTTCTATACCAGATAGATATTTAACCCTCTTATACAAAGAACCTCAATCTCCTGAGGGCAGGTCAGTAGCGTATCTGATAAAGTAATTAGACATAGCGAAGCTCCTGTATTGATAATACCGGCTGGTATAAGATAAAAACAACCCGTGCACGAAATTTCTCAAGAATATTCTATTGATAATATTTTCTTTTAATTATATTATTACATGACATTCAATAATTGAGTTGGGGTTAAATATAATGGAAAAAGTTCAGAATTCTAGAATAATTAATCAAATACTTAAGAGTGGTAAAACTACCTACCTCGACCCCAAGAGTGGATATAAATATTCTCTCTTTGCGACATGCCCCAATGATGGATTAGATTGTCCATTAAATAGCTTTGAAAGAAAGGGAGGCGCATCGTCTTGTGTTACAAGAGTGATGTTTATGTGTCCTATTTGTAGAAATAGATTTGACACTACCCCTAAAGACATGTTCCTCATGTAATAATCCCATTAAACATTCTAAGCTAAATTCGGGGGTCATCATTGGCCCCTTTCCTCTTACCCCGAACCAAGTGTTTTAATATAAATTAACGTACTTATACCCTGACAACATGTAAATTATGCTTGACAAGAATCCTCAAACAGTAAAAATTAAAGACCTCAAAACAGCTATAAACAAAAAACACAGACCTCCTCAGCCTGTGCTCAAAGTTTATCTCCTTTACATATTGACTGCATTAGCTTAAAACAAACTGGTATATCAGATAAACTGCGAGGGCAACAATAACCAAGCCAAATATTACCCTTAGCAGGCAACCTCCAACAAATTTGATGATTAGAACTAAGGCGATTATGCCTACTATGCCTATCAGTACTGCTGGTATTATTTCCATAGTGAACCTATATTAAATATATACCATACTTATGTCAATACACTATTTTAAATATCTGCCCCAAGTGTTTTAAGCATAAATTAGAAACCCCATTGACACCCTTCGCTTTGGTAGTACAATTCATATTAGAGAGTATACTATGGCTAGGTTAGTATCGAAAAACACGATTCCACAGGATAATCCAGAAGGACCGAAAGCAGGACCTGAGTGTAGTATCTGTGGTCAAAAGTTGAACCCCTCCGTCTATCAAAAGCTATTAGCAGAGGGTATAGGTGGTTCAGTGCCTTGCCAAACACCTGGCTGTCCAGCTGTAGCTTATCTACGATTGTTAGCTAACGGAAAACAATGCATTAAGTTCCGTGTCAGGTGGATAGATTGATATTATCATCATTAAAATAATAGAAAGGAGATAATCAAATGGCCGATGTGCCAATAGAATTGCAGATCAAAGCATTTGATTTAGCCGTAAAGTGGGTCGAAA
>DAOUMG010000067.1:0-7330 GCA_034411935.1 Dehalococcoidaceae bacterium | reverse complement strand
TGCCTGAACGCTGCCGTCGCCGGAGCGGATATGGCTTGTAAGACAGGGCTAGCCTCTCTCCTGATCACCAATCAGGAGAGATTTGAGAATATATGCAAAACTCTGAGTAGCGTTAAGCCAGGCGCTTCGGATGCTCTGATTTCGTTGAATAAAGAAATTACAGATATCGATGAGTACAAGTTCGTACCGGAAGATAATCTCAGAATTGACACCATGGTAGCGGCAAATAGGCTTGCTGCCCAATACTTCATTGGCAAAAATCCTAACGTCTCTCAGGAATTAATAACCCTTTTTTCAGATTTGGCGAACGCCACTTCCAGTCCCGACCATTTTCTCGAATTACAGGCAGTTTCCAAAATAGCTGATTACATCGGCGCCTACAACACTCCCCAAAATACTTCACCGATAAATGATGCTGAACTGATATTCTCATTAACCAGGAGTGTTCATCACTATACGTTTATGCATTATTACTCCCTAAAGGAACAGCGGAGAAAGAACCAAAATGTGTAGCGATAATTGCAGCGAATATGGGTAATTGAATTATGGGATTGACAAGAAGAAAAAAGAAGTTTACCATTTATTCAACTTTCTTCATATGGCTCTGTCCTATATCCGGGTACAACGTAAAGAGTGGATTAGACCAGAGCTCATCCCCGGCTTCAACCCCCTTCTTGGTTAGACGGTAGTAAGTCCGCTCTGGAGCTAATGGATAGTTATCCTGTATGGCCGAAGCCTCGGTCTGTTCGGTAGTTTCCACCCATACAAGCCTTTTTAACACCCCAAAGTACATCAGGAAAGAGTGATACCGCATGTGGGTGAACTTCCGGGACACTCGTTTCAGCTCACGCTGATAGATTTTCTCAGCTTCTGCTTCAGTGACATCGGCATGTTTAACTACCATATTGCTGATGATTCTCTCAGCTCGTTCCCTGGCCGTAGCCCGGGATAAAGCTTCCTTGTACTCAAAGTTGATGTCAGCCTGGGGAGCGCCTCGCTTGGGATCAATTTTCGTTGAGCCTTCCGGACCGTTACCCAGGAGATACTCCCGGATAAACCAGCCACAGCCAAACGGCCGAAGAAAGCCACCCCTGGTTGGCATCAATCGAATTACCATGAGCTAGGCTACCCCCACCATTTTCTTAGCAGTTAGCTCAAGCCCGTCAAATATCTTCTCTGACACCTTTCGTATGGATGCCAGGTTGGCTTCAAGGACTTTCTTATCTTTGGACCAGATTGCAACATAAGGGAACGAACGAGTACCGGTATCAAAGCCGAAATGAGCACCGATAGTAAAAGCTACGCTCTCAGCGATCGTCTCCGCATCGCTTCGCGGTATACGGAATACTCCTTCAGAATAGTAATGAGCGACCTCGTGAAGCAGTGTTTTTAAATGCTGGGCGCGTGGTTCTTCGGGTCTAACCCAGATGGTTTTTCCAACATAGAAACCTTTAATATCCGGGTCCTGGTTGGGCTTTGACTCAAAACTGACTTCAAGCCCTTGCGTTTCCGCCAGGCGCATGACCTGCTCAAATAGATCTTCATTTGCCTCACCAGTCAGAGAGGGTACTTCAAACTCTGGCAGAGGTTTTCCTTCCGTTTGACTGACATCGAAGACATAGACCACTTTGAAATAGATCGGGCGGATCTCTGTTTGTTCGTCTTTTTCTTCCTCATCCGCACCACTGATTCCAGTGTCGGAAAGCTCGGACTTTTTCCCCTTTGGCGGCATACATGGAGCCAGAATAGCAATTCCCTTTTCGCCTTTCTTAACCCAACGGTACAGGTCTTTCCAGGTACTAAAACCGGCGACATGGGTGGCTTCCGGTTTCTGCAGCATGATGAGTATTAGATTACCGATGCTGTAATCGTGAAATTTGGACATGGTAAGCAGAAATGTTCGGAAATTCTCGCTCTGCTGGATGCCGTCAACGCCTTCCTTGAGCCGCTTCAGAACATCATCTATCTTACGTTCCTTAGTTTCGGGCTCTACGGTAAAACTGTAATCCGGAACTGGAACTCCCACCCAGCTAAGCAGATGATAGTCCCGCGGTGAGATCTTCTCGCACACCTCACATTGATGGCTTGAAGTGGCACAGAAGGCACATTCACCCTTGGAAGTCGGCTTACTCACCCGGTTGTAAACGGGGTTAGCCACATAACTACCTGCTGGTAGTGATTTCGGTGAGTCATCTGACATATCACGGACCATATCTTTAACCAGGCCTACCATTAAGAACCCCATTAAAGTAAATCCGGCAAAGGAAATCATGGCGGGTACCCAGGTTGGCTCTGCCGGTACTTCCTGAAGGACCAATATCTCAAGCGTAACCTGACTGCCAACTTCAATCCCCTCCATCTCACCGGCGTTAACCTCAATAAAATAGCGACCGGGCGTAGTTGTATGCACCTGGTATCTGGGCTGAACATTACGGTAAATCTCAGTGATTACCAGTTTTTCAGAAAGAAAGGCAATATCCAGGGGGAAAAGCATCGGTTCGGTGGTAACGGTTATATCCTGTGCAAAGCCCAGGTCGAAAAGCATACCGGTGCCGGCATCGATTATTGAAATACCACCAAGCCCCTGTACCATTTCCCAATACGTGCTGGCCAGGGTAGCCAGCCATTCTTTATCTCCAATTGTAATTTTGACCTGTCCTGCCATTAGTGCCTCCCGGGTATTCGCTTTACGCCGTTAATTTTCCCTTCCAAGCTCATTTGCCTGGACTCGTAATCGGATGTTCCGATGTCCGATCCGCCAAACATCGCTACATCAAAATTCTTGTGCCACCGGGCGGAAGCCTTGAAATCGGTTTTCTCCTCGAACTTTTTACCGCGGGATACCTTGGGCTTCATCCCCGGAGGGCAGACAGCGGACATACCTTTAAGGAAAGACTCACTGGTGGTGTCTTCCCGGTAGTTAATGGGGGCGTTAATCCCGAATTCTTCGTGACTGGCATATTTACCCATCCTGTTTACCTCCTTGCCATAGCTTTTCGTACCACTCTTTCTGCTCTTCACCCGATACCTTGCGGTACTTCATGGTGGTAGTGATACTCTGGTGCCCCAGGTGCTCCTGAAGTAATCTGATACCGTCTCCCGAATCATCCAGTTTAACCGCGTGTACGGCGAAGGCATCACGCAGTTTATGAGGGCTAACATTGTGTACCTTACCGCTTTCCGGGTTAATTAGACCTGGAAGTCTGGCCCTCTCAGCACACTCTTTCACTATTTGCCAAGCCCGGTGGCGGGTTAAATTAAAGAGTTGTTGATTCCCTTTCTTAGAAACTGCACCACCTCGCTTGATATATTCCTTCAGCATTCCCAGGGTGTTTGTATCTAAAGGTATATTACGGAACTTGCGATGCTCTTTCTCATCCGCAACCGCTTTCTCCACCTTCTGCCCACAAACCGGGCAAAACTTGTGTCCTTTCCCCAACCTGGCGCTGCATTTCGGGCAAGAGAGCTTAATTCGCTGCTTAAGGTGCTGGATGGTTACCAAGCCCTGTTTGAAATCGATGTCGCTTACCTTGATCCCCAAGGCCTCGGAAACCCGGCAACCGAGGTGAAAGAGCAAACGGATAAGCAGCCTGTCCCGCAGATATTCTGCCGACTGCTCAAGCCGTTCCACCTCTTCCGGTTCCAGGTAGGCTTTCACTATTCCTCGACTCCCTCACCTATTTGCTGGGTCATCGGCATTATCATTCCCATCATCATCAGCATCATTATCATCGGCATCATCGATGAGAACATATCCCCACCGCTGGTATTGCCGGAGACTATGATAACGTTATCCTGCTCGGCAATAGCGCTGGTATCCTCAATCCAGACCCTTAAGCCGTAGGTGCCGTTCTCGATGCCACCCAGTGATTTAGCTATAAGTATGAAATCCACCGTGGCGGTTCCATCAGCCGGTGTGGAAGACGCCGGCAACTCTATGTCAGCCTGACCTACACAGGAACTGACCATGTGCTTGCCGAAGAGGTTTGTGTAGTAAGGACCAGCCAGCAGCTTTACGGTGGTGTTCACACCGATGACGTACTTGAAGGAGACGGTCACCCGGACCTTATCCCCTACGTTGAACGTTCCTGGCTCAAGCGCCATCGGTGCAAAGACTAATTCAAGTGCCATGCTCTACTCCTACACCTTGGCAAAATCTGCAATCATGAACTCACTGATGGTCGGGTCTTTGCCCACAATTAGCAGGGCTTGCTCATAACCAAACAGGGTTTGAGGAACACCCGGTGAGCCGCCGTATATCTTGCAGTAGATGTCGTCCCAGTCATTGCCCACATTCGTCGGCAGAGTGAACGTGTATGAGTCAGTTACCTGGGTCGGCGACGTATACTGGGGAAGGCTCTTCGAGTTCTGCCCCACCATCTTCTCATCAAAGCCGAATAGTCCGTAGACTCCGATGGAGTAATAACAGATGGCGCTGCTTATTGCCGGTCCCGAATACTTGAAGGACATGTTTATCCTGAGCTTTTCCCCCGGGGCTAAAGTTACCTGCTTCGGGGCCGGATTCATATAGCCCAAGGGGATATAGATGCCGCCCGCCAGGGTATAAAACTTGTGGCTATCCGGATCATAAAAAACACGTTCCCCGGTACGCGGGTCAATATACCAGCCAGCCGCGGACGGCTCCGGCATTTGTCCCTGAGCACTTTCTTGGAGAGCCTTAAACTCTCCGAGCTCTATAGACAGTGTTTTCAATTTCATGGTGTGCCTCCTTACACTTTGTAGAAGTCTGCTATCTTAAACTCGCTCACCTGGGGCGTCAGCGCCGACAGGTTGATGGTTTTCGTCATCTCGTCATCGAAATGCCAGTAGCCGTCGGCGCCATACCAGTAGCTATAGGCATGGATGGTCACCCGAGCATCCGGCATCACGAAGGACCCGCTGAATGAATGGACCGCACCGCCATCCAAATTCGCCCAGTTCTCTGGAACATCAATGCCTGGCCACGGAGAAACGCCATATTCCAGTGCGCCCCCGACCATAATAGATATCACTCCTGAGTAAGTGTTTTTTACCCGGACAGTTATATCCACCCGGTTGCCCGAAGTCGCCTCGCTGGGAGCTACTATCTCGATAATATCGGCGTACTGTGCCACGGAATTTCCTCCTAAGCCGGGTAAGTAAGCTGCAGTGTGTACGTTACTTTCAACTGACCTGTATTCGGGACATTGACGCCACCCGCCAGTAAATCGCGGCACATCATGAAAGTAGCCGAGGAGTTATCGTAAGTCCCCTTGGTATACACACCTGCTTCGTTCACAACGATTGCGCCGCCGCTGTTATTGTTGAAATACCTCACCCAAGCAACGGTCTTGGTAGTTCCGACCGTAGATATGGCGGGTGGATCGGTAGCGCTATAAGAAAGCTGGCCGGCTAGATTTCCGCTGGCTATCTTCGCCCCCAAGGCATAACTTTCCAGGCTTTCCGGGTTAGCTCCGGTCCCAACAACGATTCCAAAAGTGTCAATCCCGGCACCGGCATACATACCGTTAGTAAGGTTCACGTAAATGCTCGAATTACTGGCGCCGCCGCTGGATAAACCGGATGCAGGTTGTGTGGTGGTATCCGACCTGGTGGACCCGCCCGTATCAACAATGGCAAGTCCTACTGCCGAGTCACCTGGTACCGCCGCAGCTTGGCAGACCATCAGGTTATAGGCGTTTCTCACCCAGCTATGGCTTCTTTGCTTCGAGTGAAAAGTAATGCGATTTCGCTTATCCCTGACCTCAAACTCCCAGAAGGCCTCCGGAAGCAGGATATGAAGCTTCTTGGCCAGCTTTCTCATTTCTTCGTATTCGGTTTCCAAAAACATTTCAGTCATCATAATCTCCTACGCGTAAACCAGTATCCATGCCCGGGTCCCTAAAGGCTGGATAAAACCACCGCTAATGCTGGCAGCTCGTGCTCTTATCCAGTAGAGGTTTAATCCGGCGAGAGTATCAGTTGCCCAGTCTGAAGGGCGAACGAAAGTCAGCCAACCTTTTCCTGCCGCTTTCCAATCACTGGTGCTATTGTGCTTTATGGTCAGTGTGCCCCATGCCCCGGCGCCCCTGGAATACTCATAAGCAAGGGTGTAATTAGCGCCTGCTTGTCCGACCAGAACGGACACAGCATCAAAGAGTCCAGGATGTCCCATGGCACAGTAATCATTGATAGAGCCATCGGCCGGGAGAAGAGTTATATCATTTCCCGTATCATCATTTGCCTGCGCGGTCTCATCGCTATCGCCGACGTCATCGTTGTGTGATACTGCCCCGCCAACAGGATTTACAGTAGTCGCCAAGACTTCCCTATTAAATACCGGATCTGGAATGCCAAGGACTGGAGAGGAGGAACCCCCACCACCCGGACCAGTTATATGAGCTATGCTCATTGCCGGCATTGGCATAGAAAGGTCAAATGCCAGCGCCCGGTTGGCTGAACCAGTCAGGTACTGGACCAAACTCTCAATATCCTGCCAGACCGGCGATAGCCCAGGACCGCGACTTCTCAGGAAGCTATACCCTTTACCGGCATCTGCCAATAGCCTTTCAAGGATGTCATTTCCACGAAAGGTAATATCGCCGTGACTCATTGATCCGGCAACGCTCTTAAGATTGGTCATTCCCTTTGCCTGCCAGTCTTTATCGGTGTCTATTTCAAGCTGGGAAAGTCTGGCGACTCCCTTAAGCAATAAGCTCATTACTACTCCTTAACCCTTATCTCCATCGTCCCAGTTGCGTTTGACGACCTTGGCGAATATCATGCTACCAAAACTAACCACCAGCGCTCCGCCCGTGATAATGCAATAGCCGTAGTCAGCCCCCGTAGCCCACTCTGTAACGACCCCGGCAACCGTGATACAGCAACCCACGGTTTCCAGTCCTATCGCCAGGTTTCTACTTAGTTTCATCCGTCTCTCCTTCATTTGAGCGGTTATTTTTATCGGCTGCTGGACCCTCCCGCAGCGTGGAACCAGTAGAATAAAGTCCACTGGCGGCCATACCGGCGATGATGCCGTTGAATATTGCTGCTACCCAGTCCGACATGGCGGTGACACCGAGCGCCCAGCTGGCCACCAGGTTAATCACTAATCCCATAGCAACCGCCAGCAAAGGATAGTAGCGGGTATCCGAGATAAAGGGCTTGAAAAGCTGTACGAATCCCAGGATAAGGGGCACTCCGCCCAGGGCAACCAGGGATTTTACTAATTCGCTATCTGCCATCTTTTACGCTCCTACCATGCTCGCCATCATAGCCATCATCATGAACATGGGAAATACTTCGGTGCTCTGTTGTGTCGTTGAATCGGTTTGTGATACCTGTCCCAGCA
>DAOUMG010000066.1:0-9390 GCA_034411935.1 Dehalococcoidaceae bacterium | reverse complement strand
GTGGAGGATGATCACCTTCTTTAAGCTCTCTATCACTTCATCCAGTGAGTCTTTTAAGGGCAGTACCGAGCAGGCAGAGAGCATACCCGAGCGGCAGCCGGCATTAAGTAGCGCCGGTGAGTTGGGCAGGAACTCCAGGTGAGACATCAGGTTATAGAACTTCTCTCCCCAGTAAGTGGTATCAATAGAGGGGTTATATAGCTTCTCGGCCGAGGCTACTGTCCCGGCCACCCTGATGAACAGTTCATCGGGCGTCTCTACTATATTGCCCTTATCATCCTTTAAGAGGTAACGCTTCTTAAGGACGTAAGAACCTACGTCGTTAAGAGCCAGTCCTGTCTCCCTTTGGCTTAATACCTTAAGTACCATAGCTATACTATCCTTCTATTAAGCGAATAATGAATTTCTTTTTATACCTCTATTACTTCCTAAACGTAGACTTCTTATAGAGAAAATAAGTTCCTTAGGACTGAATGGCTTGGTTATATAGGCATCGGCGCCGAACTCAAAAGCCCTTATCCTGGCGTAATCCTCTTTGATTACTGAGATAGTAGCTACCGGCACCTGGCTTACCAGCCGGAGTTGCCTGAGTACTTCAAAACTATTAATATCAGGTAATCCCAGGTCAAGGATAATCGTATCTATCTTATCCTTAGTAATCATTTCCAGACCTTCCAGGCCGAGATAGGCTATAGTTAATTCAGCTTCAGGCCAGTATTTCTGAAAGCAAAGCCTGATTATCTCAACCATATCACGGTCGTCTTCAATAACCAGTATCTTATTATTATTCATACTACTTTTTTATTTGTTTTATATAAAAACCCCCTCCTGGAAATATGTAGGAGGGGGTTACAATGGTGTCAACCATCTGTCCCTACTCCTATCTCACGGAGGCTTGGGTACCCTAAGAACGGCGCTTTGCTGGCTAATGATAGTCTTACTATCAATCACAGTAGGCGGTACTGCTCCGGATTTACACCGGCTTTCCGTTCCGCTGTCCCCGAAATATCGGGTTACTTAGGGTTACTATTCATCTTTTAAAGATCTATTGTCAGGCCCTGCCGCTTTAGCCCGATTACAGCCAGGGCTCACCACACGGGAGGGGATTTTATGATAATTAAGCAGCTGTGCTTGGGGTACACGCGGCACCCTGGTTTCCCCCGGCAGGACCTGATATTAGTGCCAGATAAAGATCGCTTTCGAGCTTAGCTAACTTGGCGGTGCCTCCTCGAGGGTAGCTGCCAGGCTAAAGCAAGTAGTATGAGTGATGGTAGACCGAAAACGACTAGCATCATCAGAGCAGCGGTCAATTCCATTTCAGCAAAACTACCGACAAAGTTCTGTATGGTATAAAATAATAAGAACAAGCCGATAGCACCTATCAGCCATTCATACCACCTGACTGATATATTCCGTTTGCGTAGCCAGAGCACTAACGCCAGTAGGCCAGCAGCAGAAACGCCACCAATAACAAACCATAGTAAAGTAGCACCAGTCCACATGATTAACTTCCTCCTGTATATTTAATCTACCAATTTATGTCCCAGTTAAGCAGAGGTTGATATTTATCTGGGTTATCCCACCATTCCTTATAAACCTCCTCACCAAAGGTGTTATAGTTGAAAGTTTTGTCCATATTATAGAAAAATCCATTAAAAATGGGGGTGGTAGCAACTACTGCCTTAACAGTTTCATGAACTGATGAATCCGCAAGTTTAGAGAAAACACAAACACCTTGACAAAGACCACAATAGGTATTCACTTGCGCCCAGTAGCTTGCACAAGCAAAATGGTTATTGAACCAGCTTTTGTGCCCCTGATTATTAAACAGTTCTGGCTGTAGATGGTCTGGATTCTCTGCTGTTGCATTAATTGAGGTAATATCCCAACTCGGTTCTTTGTAGTCAGGGATAGCGCCAGGTGGACAGGCCTCAATGCACCTTTTACAGTCATAGCAGAAACGGTTCATACCTGCGTCTATAGGATTGGTAACTGGAAGGGGAAGGTCGGTAAGAAACACGCGTGTATATCGATGCACCATGCCAACTTCAGGAGTCAATAATGATTTTGCACGGCTGAGCTCACCAAGACCAGTAGCAACGCCCCATGCGACATTAGGAGTAACAGGAGCATATATGCCATTATAGCCGAGGCATCTAAGAAAGGCTTGAATATAAAGTTTTATGACTTCACCCTGGCCATAAGCTCTACTAGCCGCCGCTTGGGCAATGCAAGAGGGAGAAAAGCGTGTATCAGATAGTGGTTGTCGTACAATCGTCGTGATAACGTATTTGCATGTATTTGGTATAACCATTTTGGTAGTTGTGTAATATGGTTTTTCCACGTCCTCGAAGACAACCTCTTTCCCTCCGGAAACTGCATCAATTAATTTGATGGTTTTCTCATCAATTCTACCAAAGGCTACTGTGCTTCCCCCGGCCCATCTGATCATTGAACGTATCATTCTGGCGTTCTCTTCGGCCGTGCCTTCCCATCGTGGTACTCCTAATTGATCGTGTCTTAATGGAAACGAACTAATAGGTGTTGGTAAGTTAGACGGTTCATCATATACTTCTAGTCCCTCACCAAGAGATGTAACTGCTCTTTGTATCGCTAACATAGGGATCCAGCCTAATCTACCTAAAACCCTACTCCTAAGGTCCCAACCTTGCCTATTGTCTAGACAATCATTTTTTCTTTTTTCCCATGACTGGTTCATACGTCCAAGAACATGTTCCGTAGTTAAGTGGGCATTCCAATTATTGTATTGTCCATGCCAGCGATTTTTCATATCCCAATCAACCTCGGTAGTCATATCAAGGTAGCTCCTTTCCTTCTGCCACCAAGGTCTTTTTTCAGCAACTCCCTCGGGAACTGAAGACGCTAATTCATCAAGGTCATGAAATACAGGCGAAGTCGCCGCTGCTGCGCTGATTCCAGCACCAGCCAAACCTATTGCTTTCATGAAGTCCCTACGGCTTACTGTTGAATGAAATTTACTCATACATGACCTCCTTAATTAAATATTATGATCTATTCCCAGATGTCACTTACTCTTTTATATAAGCTAATGGTTCATATATAGCACCTCCGTACATTTTTAGCTGACTATGCTTCTATATTGGATTTTATCCTTTAATTGGCACTCTTTTATATTTAGGTTCCAATTAGATCCCCATTCATCCTCGTTAAGGATTTTATCAGCATGTAAAATTTCAAGACGCCTTTTGAATATAGGACCATCTATAGCTAATGTATGGTAATATCCGACCTCACCAGTAGATGACTGTATACTCCGATGTTTAAATTCTTCCAAGAGCTCTATATCTACTTTACGACCTAAGAACTTCTTACCTAAGTTATCATTGTCAGCTCTAATGATAAGTACTTCAAAGCCAAGTTCTATAAGTTCTCTAAATATTTCCTCTTTAGATTTACTCCATAGCGGAAGATATGGTATTACGTTCGCAGTGCGACAAACTCTATCGATCCACCCTCGATCAACTTTGGCATGACCGTTACCATCATTAACATCCCCAAAGACACCGCTGTCTATCCCTTCTCTTTTGAGCTGATGTAATATACATGCGAATACTCGATCGTAATTAGTTACATTTACTCGACGTTGAATTAATGGAATACCTATAGCGAGTGCTTGCATTTCAATGATGTTTGGAGTTAAAGAATGGACTCCTATCCGGCCAGTATGGTCAAAAATAGATACAAGGTATTTAATATCTTTTTTGTCCCTAAGAGCATAGTATAAAGATAAGCAACAATCTTTACCCCCACTCCAGGAAACAAAAGCCTTGTTATTTCTGTTTAAGTTCATCACTTTAGGCAATTTTACCTGACTTTGGTGTCCATTTTTTCCATCCTACATCAATACTTTCTAAATACTTAATCAACTGTTCACTTATAAATGATCTATTGTCAGGCTCTGCCGCTTCAGCCCGATTACAGCCAGGGCTCACCACACGGGAGGGGATTTTGTGAAACGTGAGCCGCTGTGCTTGGGGTCACACGCTACACCCTGGTTTCCCCCGGTAGGGTTGACTATCTATTAAGATATCACCTGCTACCGATTTTAAGAATCGTCCTAAATACCTAATTATATAGGTATTTAGGTTTAAAGGGCATAGCCATTGGCGTATATCCACTTGGTTAATAGACGAGTTAGTAGTCTATAAGACTATAATAGACATTGAATAAATATATATAAGAACTTATGGAGGAAATACTAGCAGCCTGTCCGAGTAACGAATGCTTTTCGTCGGCTAACATAGATGAAGGTTGTCGTGGGGGAAAAAGATACGGTTCCCTGATTACAGGTGGTGAAATCAAAAAAACAGAGGTGCCGGGCTTTACTATGCCGGTGCGGTAGCTACCAGATCTTCCCGGCCAAGTGGCCCATTCCGGTGTGCCCCGAATAGCTTGAGCAGGTTGTGGCCGGTACAGATGATCTTCCACCCACCGCTCACCTTGTCGTTCCCCCTTAAGAGGAACTGCCTGAATCCCCTCGCTTGCTTTATCTGACCGAAAACCGGCTCTGGCAGCTCTTTCCTCAACCCGTAGCGCTCTTTCCCCTTCTCCGTTCTTAGCTTGCGTCGCATCCAGATGGTCAGTTGGTAGCCACTCCCGCATTGATGCCGGCAAGAGGAAATCCTGACGGGGTTCATAGGGGCAAAAGGTCTTACTCATAGGCGTCTCTTTCACATAGACTTGCCCCAATTATACCCGCTTATATCTGTACGAAGCTATTACTCGGACAGACTCCTAGCGGACAGCGTAACGTATCTTTGGGTAAATAGGACCAGCGGGGAGGGCAATCTTGTTATATAGTATTAACTTACCTATTTAATTTAGATAAGTCTTAATTGTGAGGCGATGACAGCCAATTGTGTTCGGTTGGAGGTCTTAAGTTTAATCATAATCTCTTTGATATTTTTCTTAATAGTGGCAACACTATAGTTCAGTTGATGGCTAATCTGTTTATTAGCATAACCTTTAGCTATTAAAACCAAGATCTGTATTTCTCTATTTGATAGTCGTTTTTGTAATAGGGATATTTTGTTTTCTTCCTCGTATTCGAAGTTTAATTGTGAGGGAGATAGACCACTAATAGCTTGGTTAAGAAGATTCCTATCCCATGCACTACCTCCTGACGCTACGAACCTTATTGCATTTAATATGAAATCTTTTGGAGATTCCTTTGAAATAAAACCTGCTATTTGAGAATGTAGTGATTCTGCTAGATATAGTTCACTATCGTATCCGGTCATCATTATTATATAGATATCAGGATGAAGTTCTTTGAGTTCTTTTGCCACTTGAAAACCGCTGATATCTGGGAGTCGGATATCTACAATGGCCAGATCTATCTCTATTTGATCTGACTTTTCAATCGCTTCTAATCCGTTCTCCGCCTCTCCGACTATTTCTATGTCTTTCTCATTCTGAAATGCAAAGTAAAGCCCTTGACGCGTAACATAATGGTCATCAACAATGAATACTTTTATTTTATTAATTTGGGACTCATTTTTACACTTGATATCTTCAGAAGAACTAAACATTTTGGTTCTCTTCCTATAATCTTTAATTTATCAGAAATTCTCTATAGGTAAACTCACCTTGATCATAGTTCCTTTGCCTTTACTGCTCTCTATATTAAAAGTGCCTCCGAGCACTTCGGCTCGCCTCCGCATACTTTCAAGCCCCCCGGCTGCTAGGTCCTTTTTTAGGATATTCGTGTTAAAACCACTACCATTATCACTTAATTCTAATATAACATTACTTCCTTTCAAATGGAGGGATAAGAGAATGATGCTAATACCATCGGAATGTTTACGAATATTAAGCAACGCTTCATGGCAGATACGATATAGGGTTGTTTCAAGTTTTTTATCTAACCTATGCTTAAAGTCGATAATTAACTTAGATCGGCAATTTTTGTATTTTGCTAGTTCATCTAATTCTTTGTAAATCAGACGGGTAAGACCGTAGCGAGATAGTGTTGCGGGATAAAGTTCGCCCATTATGTTCCTAGCTTCACTAATAGTAGATTGGCAAAGACTAAAAGTGTCCTTTATAATACCCTGCGCCTTCTGATGATCGGGGACCTCATTAGAAAGGTATTCCAAATTTTTATTGATTCCTATTAGATTTTGTACGATGCGGTCATGTACCTCTAGCGCTATCCATTGTCGCTCTTCCTCGTGCGCATGAACATACGACTTGGTCAAGTCCCTGAATTTTTTTCCGATTTTATTACAGCTGGCTATTGTTAATTCAAGCTCTCTGTTTTTCTCATTGAGCCGTTCGGTCTGCTTATCTACCATCTCTTCAAGTGAGTCTCTATATTCTTTAAGTGCTTCCTCCAATTTCTTCTGCTCATTTATGTCCCTAGAGATGCCAAGGAAATACTCTTCGTCTCCGATTTTTATCTTAGCAGCAGTAAATTCAACTTTAACTATCTCTCCATCTGGTCTCTGGATGGCAAGTTCTCTGGAACCACCCATACCCTTTTCCTCAATTTCAAAGGTCTTCTGTTTTGCCTTTTCTATTTGGTCATGTGGCCTTATCTCCCATACATGCATCTTTTTCAGCTCTTCTAGTGTTCGGCCGGTTAGTCTCTCATACGCAGGATTACAATTAATAAAAAGGCCGCTTTCAACATCTATTAAGCATATACCATCTGCTGCATATTCAAAAATAGCTTGATATTTTTGTTTGCTTTTGTATAATTCCTCTTCTAATCGCTTTCGGCTTGAAATATTTCTGAAGGCAACACAGTTAAATTCCTGCTTCTTTAACTTGACATAATTACCGGTAATCTCAACTGGTATTACACTTCCATCTTTACAGCTGTACCGTGATTCGATGGTTAAAAATTTTCCTTTTTTTAACCTTTCAAATCGACAAGGCCAATCTTCTTTAGGGAACTCAAGATCGATATCATGTACAACCATCCTCATCAATTCTGCCCTAGAATATCCGAGTAGATTGCTCATTTGTGCATTTGCGTAGATAATTGCACCACTACTACAAGTTAAAAAAATTGCATCACCGGCACAATCTAGAACGATTCCTGCAATTTCTGGATTAATCTGGCAATGATCGGGGTTGCTCAAATGGGACTTGCTTTTAAAATTATTATTCTGAGCATTATTGAGTGATGCCTTATATTGTTTCTCGGACTCTCTCTTCTTATTCATGATGCCGTAAGCTAGATAAATAATTGATACAAATATTACGTTTATTATATTACTTAAGATAATTGAATAATAGCATATCTGTCAAAGGGCACAATAGTAGGTTAAATAATAGGTTAAAAGGTTACCTTAATCCAATATGCGAGTCGACAAATGAATTAATAAGCTTTTAAACTGACCTTTAAAACTACTTAAAAATTAAACAAAACACAAACCATTGTTTCAGGTATAGTTTGACTCTCCCCCGTCTCCACCAAGAACACAGACGAGCCGTTGGGCGAAGAACCTAGCGGCTCTTTTAGTATGCGGATATTGGATTCTTTATTAGTAGCAGCCACCTGGAGGATAGGCTTAAAAGGTGGCTTTGGCTTAACCGCCACGATAGAACGAGTTTGCTTTACATCTATGTAAACAGCATCAAGCATGGTCATGAGAACCTTCCTTCTCTCTGAGAGGCTGGCTGAAGCCCATAAGTTTGGCAGGTTCATGATCAGATTGCCGGCTTCTTCGGCAGCGTCATATTCAGGTATAACCAGGGATTCTAAAGCCAAATCTAGTAAGTTCTTCTGTCTTGAGTATTCTTCTTCAGGTATCAGTCCGTCTACAAAGGCTCTTACCATGCGGTTACGCTTCAGTAACGTTTCTTCCGTTCTTTAACGATTTAATTCATTGATCATCTTCTAGGATTTCTAATAAATTCACCGCAATTTCTGGTATATTGGTTCCAAGGAGAATAAGAACATCTTCAATGACACATATTGGTCTTCGGAGAGATTTTGAAATACCTGACTATTAAATATCAATCGACCTAACTTATTCTGTAATTTCTTAATATCAGTAAAACTATCCCGCCACTGTTTTAGAGTTATACCGTTTGGATTTTCTAGATGTTTCTGGAATAACTCACAACTTTTGAGTTGAGCCTTTAACCAATCTATATACCTCTCTTTAATACCTATCAAGTTCTCAATGCAAGGTTCTGGTAATTTTTGAGCTTTTCTAATATAATCCGGCAAAGCTTTTCCGAGATTTCTATATAAATTCATAGCCATTTCTGGCATATCGGTCGCAAGAAGATCAAAAACATCTTCGATTTGATTTTTTGTCTGTAGAAACAGTTCCTTAAACTCGTCACGAAAAGCGTCATCCATACTTGACTACCGTTTCTAATTAAGCAACATGCTAAATAGAGTTAAGTGAATTTGTATTTTCTACGCCAGAAGCTACCGGGAAACCACTGGTCATCTGGCTCTTTAAGTCTTTACCTATTAAAAGCGCCTCGACACCGGGCAGGCTCTCGCAGAGAGCCAGTGCGGCATCCATGCCCATCACTATAGCCGCCGTAGCCAAGGCATCGGCGTAGGTGGTGTCGCCTGCCATTACCGAAGCGCTGGCCAGCTCACCGGGGCACAAGCCCAGCCTGGGGTCTATGATATGGTGATAGCTGTAATCGCTGGTAAAGGCTGATTCATAATCACCCGAGGTGGCGATCCAGCCGCTTGACGACTGCACGACTTCGTAATAGCCGGTTAGCGCCCTGGGGTGGACGATGCCTATCTTCCATGGATTGCCGTCCTCGCGCATGCCGGAGAGTGAAAGGTCTCCGCCGGCCTCGACCAGCAGCCGGGTCACCCCCCTGGCCCTCAGCAATTCGGCTGCCTTATCTACGATATAGCCCTTGGCGATACCGTCAAGGGTAACGGCGGCACCGTTCTTGCCCAAGGTGATATCCCGCCCCTTGATAGTAAGCGATTTGTAGCTCACCAGCTGGACGGCACTGGCTATATCCTGTGCCGTAGGAGGGCTACCGGTTTCGGAAAAGCTCCCGCGGTAACGCTCAAGAAGCGGCAGTATGGTAATATCAAAGGCGCCACCGGTCAGCTCGGAGTACTGCTGCGCCCGCTCAAGCACCGAGACCAGCTCGCTAGAGGCGCCGATTACCTGGCCGTTCTTATTGAGCCGTGCCAGTTCGCTGGCCGGGTCATGCCTGCTTAATATGCTGGAGAGCCGGCTGATTTCAGCAAAGGTGTCCTGGGCTGTCTCCTTTGCCCTGTCTTCATCGTCATCCACCACTTTTATAGTTATATAGGTGCCCAGCAGGGGACGTGTTTCAGAATATGTTTTAGCTGCGGCATTGGACACCAGTTCCTTGATTCCCAGTCCCCCCATAGCCAGTACG
>DAOUMG010000065.1:0-3303 GCA_034411935.1 Dehalococcoidaceae bacterium | reverse complement strand
CCCTCCTTCACCCGATACGATGGGATATCCGTCCTGCACCCGTTAACCATTATATGCCCGTGCCTGACAAGCTGGCGTGCCTGAGGTCTTGATTCGGCAAAACCCAAACGATAGACGGCATTATCCAGCCGTCTCTCCAGAAGTACCAGCAGGTTATCGCCGGTAATACCATCTTGTCTTGCCGCCTGGGTAAACGTTCGCCTAAACTGCTTCTCCAGCAATCCGTAACTATAGCGGACTTTCTGCTTCTCCCTAAGCTGCTGCCCCCTATCCGATAGCCTTCTCGGCCTGCCTGGTTGTAATCCTGGTGGCTTGGGTCTCTTTTCCAATATACATTTAGTGATACAGCGATTACCTTTTAACATCAACTTCTCGCCGCTACGGCGACATAATCTGCATACCGCTCCCGTATATCTTGCCATATTCTCTTACCTCTACACTCGCCTTCTTTTAGGTGGCCGACACCCGTTATGCGGTATCGGGGTAACATCTCTTATTCCAGTTATAGTCAGCCCGGCCGCCTGAAGAGAACGGATGGCTGCTTCACGGCCGCTTCCTGGACCCTTTACGAATACCTCTACTTGTTTCAGGCCACACTCCATACCCTTTTTTACTGCTTCACGAGCTGCCATTTGCGCCGCATACGGAGTACCTTTACGCGAACCTTTGAAGCCAACCGTTCCCGAGCTAGCCCAGGTAATCACATCTCCCTTTAGGTCCGTTATCGTTATTATAGTATTATTAAAAGTAGCCTGGATGTACGCCCGACCGCTGAGTATATTCTTTCTTTCCCGCTTTTTGGTTCTGATTCGCTTATTCTGTGCCATCTATTCCTCCAGGTATATTATATTCGATTACTTCTTAGCCATACCGCGTTTCTGGCCTCGTCCGGCTACCGTCTTTCTATCGCCACGTTTGGTACGAGCGTTGGTACGCGTCCGCTGACCTCTGGTCGGCAGGCTATGGCGATGCCGCAAGCCACGATAGCTTCCTATATCAATAAGCCGTTTTATATTGAGATTGACCTCTTTTAATAAGTCTCCCTCAACACGATACTCTTTATCTATTATTTCCCTTATACGGTTAAGTTCATCCTCGGTTAAGTCGTTAACTTTTTTGGCTGGCTCTACATTTGCCTTTGCAAGTACCCGCAGGCTCTTGGCACTCCCGATACCATAAATATATCTGAGTGACACAGCAACCTGTTTGTTTCCCGGAATATCTATACCAGCGACCCTTGCCATTAACGCCTCCTCATTAGACTATAATCAGCCCTGCCTCTGCTTATGCTTGGGATTAGTACAGATATTCCTGACCACCCCATGCCTTTTTACTATCTTGCATTTATCGCATATTCTTTTTACCGAAGCTCTAACCTTCATCTATTCCCTCTGTTATAAAGCTTTAAGATTTAAAACGATAGGTAACCCGGCCACGGCTCAAGTCGTAAGGCGAAAGCTCCACCAGCACTCTGTCGCCGGGCAATATTCTTATGTAATGTACCCTCATTTTACCTGATATATGAGCCAGTACTTCATGCCCGTTAGCCAGCTCTACCCTAAAGGTAGCATTTGGTAATGCTTCCTGCACCGTACCCTCTACCTCTATAGCTTCCTTCTTGGGCATTTTTTCCTTCCAGCATTATTATCTTGCCGTGAGCACCTCTGGCTCACCATCTGTTATGGCTATAGTATGCTCAAAATGAGCCGCCAGACTACCATCGGCGGTATAGACCGTCCATAGGTCTTCACCTACCCTGGTACGCCAGCCGCCCATTGTCAGCATAGGCTCCAGCGCCATCACCATTCCTTTTTTAAGTATCGGTCCGCTACCCGGCCGGCCGAAATTTGGAATCTGCGGTTCTTCATGCATCTCCCGTCCGATTCCGTGGCCGGTATATTCTCTGATTACCGAGTAGCCCCTGCTTTCTGCATATTGCTGTATAGCTGCAGAGATATCACCCAGCCTAGCCCCGGCGTAGGCTTTTTTTATACCTTCCTCTAGCGCCTCCCTGGTGGTCTCTACCAGGCTCTCCGCTTCTCGGCTTGCTTTGCCCACCACTACGGTTATGGCGGCATCTCCATAGAAACCATCTACTATAGAGCCTATATCCAGAGAAATTATATCGCCTTCTTTTATTTCTCTTTCTCCGGGTATACCGTGTACAATCTGATCGTTTATAGAAACACATATGGTAGCCGGAAAGCCCCTATATCCCTTGAAGGCTGCTCTGGCACCCAGTCTTTCAAGCTCACCGGCCGCCAGCTCGTCCAGTTCCTTTGTCTTTAAACCCGTTTTCATACTTTTCTTCAGTACCTCAAGAACACTGGCAACCACCCTGCCGGACTGCCTCATCAAAGCTATTTCCCGTTCTGACTTAATTATAATACCCAACTTTTTTCTCTAATTCTTTCCATCATCTATAACTGTCAGTATATTATCGGCAATCCTGGCGACACCGCCGTGACCATCAACCTCCAACAGTTTCCCGTCTTTCTTGTAGTAGTCTATTAGCGGAGATGTCATGGTAATATATACTTCTAGCCTCTTTTTAACCGTTTCAGGTCTGTCGTCGGGCCGCTGATATAGTTGCCCGTCGCAATAGCAACACTGCTTTATAGCCATAGTTTCTACCTCTACCGCCGCATATGGCCTCTGGCAATCTCGACATACCCATCGCTCGCTCAACCGCCTGACCAGCTCATCTTCGGAAACCTTGATATAGACTACCTTATCTATTCCTTTATTCTGTTTTTTAAGAGCTTTATCCAGGGCTTCTGCCTGGCTCAAGTTTCGGGGAAAGCCGTCAAAGATAGCACCCTTTGCCGTATCCGGTTTTGACATCCTTTCAAGGATAACCTTTATCGTTATGCTATCGGGAACCAGCTCCCCCTTCTCCATATATTTCTTTACTATTTTACCCAGTTTGTTACCCGCCTCAATAGCTTGCCTAAACAGGTCGCCGGTTGCGATATGAGCCAGCTTCATTTTTCTGGCTATTATAGCTGCCTGGGTCCCCTTTCCGGCTCCCGGGGCGCCCAGAAAAACTACATTATACACTCTATTATTTCCGTTTGAAACAGCCTGCTTCTTCCACTATTTGATAAAGCCCTCATAACGCCTCATTACCAGCTGCGCTTCTATCTGCTTCATGGTATCCAGCACCACGCCGACCACGATCAGCATTCCGAAGCTTGAGAGAGCGACGTTCTGAACATCGGTAACCTCACGTGACAAAAAAGGCACGATAGCCACGAATGCCAGGAAGAGAGCTCCCGCCCAGGTGATGTTGTTAATAACTCC
>DAOUMG010000064.1:0-4307 GCA_034411935.1 Dehalococcoidaceae bacterium | reverse complement strand
GGTTAACCGTTTTCCCTCTCTAAGAAATCCCAGGGAGAAATGAGCGCCTCGGCCTAGTTGTCTTAATGCTAATTCAAAATCATTAACAGAATTGATGCTCTGCAAGTTTAGCTTAGTGATAATATCACCCGGAGTTAGCTCCATTCTTTCGGCTACAGAACCTGGTTTTACCTTTCCTACATAAGCTCCAAGAACTATTGTTGATCCAGACCTTGCAGTGATTTTGTTGGCATCTGCCAACGAGGCTCCAAACAATAGTTTCCGCTGGCTGATTGCCTGTTCCAAGCCCTGACGGTTAAATCCGATGACAACCTGCCCATCTATAATAGTAACGGGTACTCCCATCTGACCTGTTTTACTCATAAGTTCCTGAGCAGCAAACCTGTCAACTGAAACATCAAACTCTTTGAAATTGATCCCTCTTTGTGAAAGAAACTCCTTCACCATATTGCAGTACGGTCAGGTGGGGCTAGAGTAAACCTTGGCATCCATTTTCTAAGCTCCCGAACATTTTTTATTAAATGCATACTCAGCCATTTAAGTATAGTTTACCTTTTCCGCAATCTCTATTAAAGGTCGTGTATCATTCACTTTTAGATTAAAGAAATAGACATGATTATGTCCTATTGTATAATATAAATAAGCTATCGCATTATTAGGAAATTGGCATTGCAGAATTGTCTTGAAGCGTATCTTGATATAGAAACCACCGGATTATCCCCCTGGGATAGTGATATCACCGTAGTAGGTATTCATTTATGTAACGGTATAGATGAGAAATTTATACAGCTTGTAGGCGATGAAGTAACCGCGGACAAGTTATTGGAAATCCTTGAAGGAGTCACCAATATTTATACCTATAATGGCCAGAGGTTCGACCTGCCTTTTATATTCTCACGACTAAATGTAAACCTGGCCAGCTTATTTAATCACCACGATTTGATGTATGACTGTTGGAGGAACGGACTATATGGTGGTTTTAAAAGAGTTGAACGCCAGTTAGGAATTAGTAGACAACTTACTGAGGTTAATGGTTATGAGGCAGTCAGATTGTGGTGGAGATACGTAAATGATTATGATGAACAGGCTCTAGGTATACTACTTGAATACAATAAAGAAGATGTTATTAATCTTAAGCATTTAAAATACAAGCTTTTGTAAGGTATTAAGTTCAAGGCTATTACTGGTTTTTAATGTAGTGTATTGGGATTTAACTCAGAATGGATCAAAATAAGAACCCTACCTCTATCAATCCTCAAGTGTTGGTTGAATTGGTGTCTGTACGAATGCCTTTCGGGAAATACAAAGATCGCATCCTTTGTGATCTGCCTGAACCTTATCTGGTATGGTTTCACCAAAAAGGTTTCCCTCCAGGAAAAATTGGCATGCTGCTGTCCGCCCTGTATGAAATCAAACTAAACGGATTGGGATATCTTCTGAAGCCAATCAGAAAATATGATCGGTGAAGCAGGTTGGAAAATTCAAACGATTAATTACGAACTGATCTGCTTTATTATCTCATCAATACGTGTATTGGCTCTTATCAGTTCTTCTTTCCTTATCTTTGACAGCTTCTTGACCTTAATTTCCACACCCAGTGCCAGGCTTCTACTCCCTAATTTCTTTTGGAACACCAACAGCAGAGGCTTCCTGCCTCGAAGGTACTTTGCCCCCTTATCAACGTTTCCCTGGTGATCCGCGAATCTGCGGGCAACATTAGTTGTAATTCCGGTATACAGACTTCCATCGTGACATCTAACCATGTATAAGTGCCAATCTAACATATCTTTGTCATTAAGTGTCTGGCCCCCAGTTTTCCGGGTAGTGACGCATCCGACCTCATTTGTCTGCCCGTCGATAATTTTCATTGGAAAGAGCTACGATTGCTTAATTAATAACCATCTCATCGAGATTATGCCGATTGTCGTAAACCTAAGGTCGACCGTTAGATTCCTCCCGAGTTAGGCAAGGTGTTCCAACTTTAGCGTTAATTTCAACGTTATAATGTTAATATTATACATTGAAAGGGCTTAATGTTAATACACAAACGCAAGGCTCTGCTTCTGGATTTATGACTGACGGTTGTATTACGTCCCCTGCAATCCCTTATTTCGACCAAACCCGACTTTCCAGCTATAATGAAAAGTGATAAGAGAAATACATGATCAATATCACAAACATCTCCAAGTCCTATAACAACTGTGAGCTTTTCAGCGGAGTCAATTTCACCATCGGTATGAGCGACTGTATTGCAGTTATCGGCCGGAATGGTTCCGGCAAGACTACTCTTTTCGAAATCATCACCGGCAATATCACGCCAGATTCCGGCAGTATATCCCTGCGACGCGGCAGCACCATTGGCTACCTACGCCAGGACATCCTGGCATCCTCTGAAAACACGTTGCTGGCCTATGTTTCCAACTCATCCGATGTCATCAATAACCTCGCGCATAAAATCCACCTCCTGCAGGAAGACCTCGCCGATGAAAAGGACGAGGAAACCTTCAACGGACTGCTTAAAGAATTAGGCGAACTTCAGGACGTCTACGAGTCGAAGGGCGGCTACGATTCCGAGCACGAGTCAAAGATTATCCTCTCCGGACTGGGTTTCGCAGAATCAGATTTCGGAAGGACGCTGTCCGAGTTCAGCGGCGGCTGGCAGACACGTATCGAACTAGCCAGGCTCCTTTTCCTTAATCCGGATATCCTTTTGCTCGATGAGCCAACAAACCATCTCGACCTGGAAACGCAGCGCTGGTTCGAGAGCTATCTGAAACGTTATTACGGCGCTGTCCTCGTCACTTCCCATGACCGCGCTTTTCTCAACAATGTCGCCCGTAAAATCATCTCCATCGAGGTCGACGATGTCATCTTCTACCACGGCGACTACGATAGCTACATTCTCGCCCGGCAGAAGGATATCGAGACAAGACAGGCCACCGCCCGGCGGCAGGAATTTAAAATCAGCCGAGAGATGCGCTTCATCGAGCGCTTCCGCGCCAAGAATACTAAGGCGACTCAAGTTCAGAGCCGTATCAAGAAGCTGGAAAAAATCGAGCGGATTATGATTCCCCGCTCGACGAAGAAGATTCATTTCAGTTTTCCGGAACCTCCAAGGAGCGGCCGTGCCGTAATTGAGCTCAAGTACGTCGCCAAGTCTTATGGCGAACATATCGTCTACCGCGAACTTAATCTGGTACTGGAGCGCGGCGACCGTGCCGCTATCGTCGGAGTAAACGGAGCGGGTAAAACAACCCTGCTGCGGATGCTGGCAGGTGTCCTACCGTTTGAAAGAGGAGAGCGAGCCCTCGGCCACAACGTTACCACTGCTTACTTCGCACAAAATTACATTGAATCTCTAAACCCGCGCAACACCATCATCGAAGAACTGCGAAGCGTAGCACCGGACGAATCGGAGCAACATCTACGCGGAATGCTGGGGGCATTTCTCTTTAGTCGTGACGACGTTATTAAAAACATTTCTATACTCTCCGGCGGGGAAAAGACACGCGTCGCTATTTCCAAGATGCTCGCCAGACCTGCTAATTTCCTCCTTCTCGATGAGCCAACCAACCATATGGATATTCCGTCCCGCGAAATTTTGACAGATGCTTTGGCTGCTTACAAAGGTACCATTTGTTTCATCACTCACGATCGCACGCTCATACGAGAAATTGCTAATAAAATCATCGAAGTACGGGACGGACGGATAAAGGTTTACTCCAGTAATTATGACTATTATCTCCGGCAGATTGAAACCGTCGCCGCAGAAATAAACATGGCAGAAACCCCGCGTGATCTTCGGCAGTCAAACCGTCCACTAAGCGCCGATAGAAACCGCAAGCGCAAAGCACTAGAAGGCCGTCTTCGGAACGAACACTACCGCGCCATGTCGCCGGTAAATAAACGCATCGCAGAAATAGAGCAGGAAGTAGCATCGTCTACGGAACGAATTAAAGGAATCGAAGTCATGATAGCTGACCCCGCGCACTATAAAAACTCTCATAGCGTCGTGGCCGTGAATCGTGAATACCTGGCGTTGAAAGAAAGTTTGGTGAAACTCACCACCGAATGGGACGATCTTGTCGCCAAGGCAGAGTGGCTAAAGCAGGAGTTCCACCGGGCGCAGGAAGACTTGGTGAATAAACGGTTTGGGGTGTAGTGGCGAACCGTGAACGAATCCAACTTTGCCTATAGATGAAGATTACTCGACAAGATTCTACGATGATTTACTTGATATGTACATCATACAATTCTAGTTTTCAATTTTATTAATAAGAGCTGGCCACCTTAGTGTTCTCAACCAA
>DAOUMG010000063.1:0-4825 GCA_034411935.1 Dehalococcoidaceae bacterium | reverse complement strand
GTAGAACATGTTGACCACAGTCTTACCGCGCAGGGCGGGCACCTTTTTTATGGGGCGGGAGAGCACCTCGTTCATAATATCGGCGGTGTTTAGAATATGCTCTATCTCGTCCTTGGTGAAATCGTCTATATCAAGAATGTGATGGCGCTGCCAGACGAATGGTTTATCTCTTTTGGTGGTAGCATTAGTTAAAGGAATATCCCTCTGCTTTAATTGAGTCATCGCCCTGCCTCCTTTGTTTCGGTGATTATAGTTACCTCGTCCGTATCGTCAGTTTCGTTGAGTTTTACTTTAATGTCTTCATTTAGTGAGCTGGGTATGTTTTTGCCGACATAATCGGGCCTTATCGGCAGTTCGCGGTGGCCTCTATCTATCAAAACAACCAGTTTAATAGCCCTGGGTCTGCCGATGTCTATCAAAGCATCCATGGCGGCGCGTATGCTGCGGCCGGTAAAGAGGACATCGTCTACCAGGATAATTGTCTTGTCGTCGATATTAACCGGAATATCGGTGCTTTTTACCACCGGTGTAAAGTTGCGGGAAGCCAGGTCGTCCCTGTAGAGGCTGAAATCCAGCGAGCCGACAGGTATCTTCGTCCCTTCAAAGGTCTCTATATTGGCTGCCAGTCGCCTTGCCAGAGGTACGCCACGGGTATGAAGTCCGATGAGGACTATTTCTTCGGTGGTTAAGCTGCGCTCTATTATTTCGTGGGCGATGCGCGCCAGCGTCCGCCTGATGTCTTCCGATGTCAAAACTATCTTTTCGCTCATTAAAAAACCCCTTGCCTTTTTAAGCTGGCAAGAGGTTACTTAACCGTTTCACTCATCCCTTGCCAGCCTCGCCGGACCGGCTTAAAGGTCTCTATTCAATTTTCAAAGAATAATTATACCACTCAAAGTAATATATTTCAATAATTTATTATCCTACTTATAATATCAATTAGCTTCGGAGGGGTAAAAAATGCTATAATAAATGATAATGACGGATTGTTTAACCGGGCTTAATCCGGCACAGAAAAAAGCGGTTGAACAGATATCAGGCCCCGTACTGATACTGGCAGGGCCCGGCAGTGGTAAAACCAGGGTCATCGTCCACAGGGTAGCCTATCTCATAAAAGTCTGCGGTGTAAATCCACGCCGCATAATGGCAGTTACCTTCACCAACAAAGCAGCCAGGGAGATGCTGGAGCGTCTCAATAAAATGGTCAGCGGCTATGTAAAAGAGCTGACATTGGGCACCTTCCATGCTATCTGCGCCCGCATTCTGCGGCAGGACGGTAAAGCTATAAACGTAAGTCCCAGGTTCGTTATTTATGACGACGATGACCAGGTAAGCCTGATAAAGCGGGCCATAGCGGATATAGACCTGGATCCGGGTCAGCATTCTCCTCAGGCGATAGCCTCGACCATCAGCGCTGCTAAAAGCCAGATGAAGGGTCCTGAAGCATATATGGAACAAGCCGGCAGCTATTTTGAGAAAGTCGTAGCCAGGATATATGAGCGATACCAGCAACTTTTGGAGCAGAGCACGGCGCTTGATTTTGACGACCTTTTGTTAAAAGCGGTCTGGCTTTTTAACAAAGAACCGGAGGTGCTGAAAAAATACCAGTCGCGTTATCTTCACATAATGGTTGATGAGTTTCAGGATACCAACCTGGTGCAGTACCAGCTGGTGAGGCAACTGGCAGGCAAGCATAAGAATATCTGCGTGGTCGGCGACCCGGACCAGTCTATTTACTCCTGGCGCTCGGCTGATGTTAGAAATATCCTAAATTTTGAAAAAGACTACCCTGAAACCAAGCTGGTTTGCCTGGAGCAGGGATACCGCTCTACCAAGAAGATACTGGCGGCGGCGGCGGGTATTATCTCGGCTAACCGCCAGAGGAAGCCGATAAACCTTTGGACGGATAACGAAACCGGGGAGCAGCTGTCCCTGGTAGAAACCTACAATCAGCAGGAAGAGGCGCAGTTCGTCGTCAGTGAGATAGAGCGCCTGGTGGACAGAGGGGACGCCCGCCTGGGCGACTGTGCCGTTATGTATCGTACAAATGCCCAGTCAAGGGCCCTTGAGGAAGCTTTTATCCGTTACGGCACGCCCTATAAACTGGTGGCGGGAACACGTTTCTATGAGCGGCGGGAAGTGAAAGATATCATCGCCTATATGCGTCTGATCCAGAATACGGATGACGACGTAAGTCTTCTGAGAGTGATTAACGTACCGCAGAGAGGAATAGGACAGAGGAGCACCGGCGAACTGACCACCTGGGCGAAATCTAAGGAGCTATCGCTCTATAAGTCCTTGGAATTACTGGCTAATGACGGTGAAAAGAAGTCATCTTTTAACTCACGAGCAACAAAACTGTTTCTAGATTTCTACAGTATGATTAAAGAATTCGTAGATAAAAGCAGGGAGATTGAACTATTAAGCCTGCTTGATTTGGTAATAGATAGAACCGATTATCGGGAGCACTTACAAAAAGGGCAGGGTGGTGAAGAGCGCTTGGAAAATATCCTGGAGCTGCGCACAGTTGCCCAGCAGTACCAGAACCTGGAGCCCGGCGAGGGGCTGACCGCTTTCCTGGAGGGCGTAGCTCTGGTATCGGATGTAGACGATTTGGATGAGACGAAGGATACGGTTACTTTGATAACGCTTCATCAGGCAAAGGGGCTGGAATTCCCGATTGTATTTATCGTGGGTGCCGAGGAAGGGATACTGCCTCACTTCAGATCCTTAGACGACCCGGCACAGATGGAAGAAGAGCGGCGGTTGTGCTATGTTGGTGTTACCAGGGCTAAAAATAAAGTATATTTAATAAGGGCACTGCGCCGTAACCTGATGGGGGGTACCACCGCCAATGAAGCCTCTCGTTTCTTAAAGGATATACCAAAGAACCTGATTTTCAGCGGCGATTTATGGTCAGGCGAGGAAAGCCAGCTATCAGGCAGGTTATCTTCCTGGGATGAATCGCAGATGCCACCCGTTCCCGTATCAGAATTGAAATCGGGTGACAGGGTACGCCATAACCAGTTCGGCGAGGGGGTGGTAATGGGCTGCCAGCCGTTAAGGGATGACGCCGAGATTTTGGTGGATTTCAGGATGGCGGGCACCAAGAAGCTTCTGTTAAGCTTTGCCCGCCTGGAGAAGCTGGACTAGTCTTTACATTCCTCTTCGTTTTGTCTGGTAATCAGCTCCCAGCGTACCATACCGTCTTCAACAAGTTTTTGTATCTTCTTTTCGGTCTGGGTGAGCTGGCATTTGCTGCCTGATTTTATCTCCAAGATAACTATTTCTTTAGGGTCGCCGGAGGAGAGGCCCGGGAAAACAACCATATCTATAGGGCTGCCGATGAAGCGGGCTTCGGTAGGGTCGTACTTGAATTCGGGAAGATAGGGAGCCATCTGCTCGGTGAACTTGCCACCCAGCACGGCACGGCTCTGAAAAATCGCCTGCTTCTGCGCCAGCTCTTTTTCCCTCTGCCAGTTTTCAAACTGTTCCTGCTGCCAGTGATGAAAAGCGCGTTCGAAACGCCACTTTATAGACAGATAGGCAATAATAAGAAGGAATACAGCAGCGGTAATAGTAATGGCAATCGCTAAAGTTACATCCATAGTATACCTGCTACTATTTATTAAAGCTGGCCACCGCCGGGTTTGGTAAGAGGGACAGAGGCGGCGCACAAGGGGCATTCTTCAGGTTTATACGCCGGAGTTGCCGAACGCAGGCAGCTAAATAGGGGTACACCGAAATCAAGTTTCTTTTCGGAGCGGTTAACCAGGACACCGATGCCGATTACTTCACCCCGTTCTCTGGCTATGGAATCCAGTACCTCTTTAATAGATTTACCGGTTGTTAGAACATCGTCGACCACCAGCATCATTTCGCCGGGCTTTATTTTAAAACCACGGCGAAATACCCTGCGGTCGCCCTCTTTTTCGGCGAAAACACTGCGCAAGCCGAGTTGCCTGGCGACTTCGTAGGCTAAAATTATACCGCCGGTAGTGGGACCGACCACCAGTTGAGCACCCTGTCTGGAGAAGTGCTCTGCGATTGCGCGGCATAAATTTACGGTTATATCAGGATGCTCTATAATGCGGAATTTTTCCCAGTAAACAGGCGAGTGGAGACCCGAAGTGAGCAGGAAATGGCCTTTTTGGATAACTCCGGCCTGTTTTAAGACGTTCTCTATATTTTCTAAAGAACTACTCATTATTTTGCCAGGTTAGCAGTAATTATATTCAAATATATAAATAGAAGACATGACTGTGGTAGTTCCTCATTGGGCGCCAGACCGAAGGTACCCAGCGGCCAGATAGACAACCAGGCTTTGCCGACGATGGTATCGTATGGTACCGTCCAGCCGCTGCGTGAGTCCATGCTATTATTGCGATTATCGCCAAGAACAAAATATTCATTGCCAGGTACGGTAATCTTGGCGAAATTATCGTTATCAGGTTCTGTAATGTATGGTTCGTCCAGTGCTATGTCGTTAATGTAGACGACGCCGTGTTTAATCTCTACGGTTTCGCCGGGCAGACCGATAATGCGCTTGATATAGTCCTTTTCGGGATTTAAGATATGAGGCGGCGGAAAGACAATGATATCGCCGCGTTTGGGCTCGCCGAACTTATATGAAAGCTTGCTGATAAGAAGAACCTGCTCGTTCTGCAAACTGGGCTCCATACTTGAACCTTCGACAATAGCTCGCTGTACTGAAAAGTGAATCAGAAAAAAGAGGGCGAAACCGATAAGCACTGCCCCCAGAATCTCTAGTATGTATTTTTTCAAGCTTAGTTACCTCCGCTAGCTTGAAATAAATTATACTCTA
>DAOUMG010000062.1:0-3553 GCA_034411935.1 Dehalococcoidaceae bacterium | reverse complement strand
CGTTGTTGAGACAACCCTTAACGGGACTGACAGCTTCGTCTACACGACGCGCACGAAGTATCTGATCCTGCGCAACGATACTGGTGGCCCTCTCTCGCCCGTCATTGACGGTGATGGTGCAAGCACGGAATACCTTGTCGGTGTTGGCGCTGAAATTAAGACCGATATCCATGAGAAACAAGATGATTTGCTGAATAAAGTTACCGCTAACTCCAAACGCATACAGCAATCGCTCAGGGTTTTAGAAGAACTGGCTACTCTACCCGGCATTGAACTTGATGTTACCATAATTAGCCAGGCTCGCTTCGAGGTATACTCCCTTGAGCGCAAGATTTCTTCAAGGCTTATCCGCCAGGATAAAGCAGCCAGGATAAAAGGCCTCTACGCTATCATAGATAGCGATTCCCTAGGCAATAGAAACCATATTGATACCGCCCGGCAGTTACTTTGCGGCGGCGCCGGTATAATCCAGCTCCGTGATAAAGCGCTTGGTAAAAGAGAGCTTCTTGGTATCGCCCAAGAGCTTAAGCAGCTCTGTAAAAAGCACAATGCCCTCTTTATAGTAAATGATTACCTTGATATCGCCCTGGCTACCGGTGCCGACGGACTTCACCTTGGCCAGGAGGATTTGCCTGTAGCAACTGCTCGTAAACTTCTACCTATAGATACCCTTATAGGTTGTTCGGTAAGTTCAGCCAGGCAGGCAAGAGACGCCGAGGCACAGGGCGCCGATTATATTGCCGCCGGCGCCGTTTTGCCCACAGATACCAAAGAAGATGCAGAAGTTGTCGGCATCGACACCTTAAAAGATATAAAGAAATCGACCAGTCTGCCCGTAGTTGCCATCGGAGGCATAAACATGGATAATATGTTCCATATTTTAGCTGCAGGCGCCGACTCGGTAGCAATTATCAGCGCTATATTAAAAGCTGAATCGCCGAATGACGCTACACGCCTTATAATTAAAGAAATTAAAAGAAATGACCATATTGACCGATAGACTTAAAGTTATAACTGAAAAGATAAGGCAGGACTTTACCATAAGGGACGCCGCCAGGGAAAAGCTGCTTCCTTTATGTCGTGAAGCTATCCGCTGCTGCAGCCAGTCAATCCGTGCCCTGCACCGCCGCCAGTTTGATTCAGCCGAAAAAGAGCTCAAAACAGCCAGTGATATTCTTAACAAAGCCTTCAAGGCTACCGGTAGTTATAACGAATTAAATAACGCCGGCTACTATCGCGATGCCCAAAAGGAGCTTGCCGAAGCCAGCCTTACCCTTGCGCTGGTAACCGATAAGCAGTTGCCTACTCCGGAAGAGCTATCTATAGAGCCGTCTGCCTATCTCAACGGCCTGGCCGAAGCTGCCTGCGAACTTAGGCGCTTCTTACTTGATAGTATCAGGCGGGACGATCTGAAGAAAGTGGAGTCCATAATGGAATCTATGGATGATATTTATGACACTCTTATTGTTATGGATTTCCCGGACACCATTACCGGCGGCCTCCGCCGCAATACGGATATCGTCCGCGGCGTTTTAGAAAAAACTCGCGGCGAGCTGACGCTTATTATGCGCCAGAAAAATCTTGAGGATATGCTTAAATAATTCTGAAATAATAAATATAAAGAGAGGAGAGATTTCGTGGATCCAATTCTTATCGCCCTTTTAAGCGGTATCGTCGCCTTGGGGATAGCCTGGTTCATGGCTTCCTATGTTCTTAAGCAGGACCAGGGAAGCCAAAAAATACAAGAGATATCGGCCGCCATCAAAGAAGGCGCCCTGGCCTTCCTGGGGAGAGAGTACCGCATACTTGGCGTCTTCGTAATCGCGGTAACTATAATCCTGGGCGTGATACCCGACCTCGGCTGGCTGGTGGCGCTGGCGTTTATCTTCGGCTCCATTTGTTCCGGTCTGGCTGGCTTTTTGGGTATGAGCATCGCCATAAGAGCCAATTCCCGTACGGCAGCAGCCGCCCAGAAGAGCTTAAATCACGGTTTAAAGGTATCCTTCCGCGGTGGTGCCGTAATGGGAATGAGTGTTGTCGGCATAGGTATCATAGGTTTGAGCATTCTATATTTCGCCTTTAATGGTAATGCCGATTTTCTAAAAATCATCCCGGGGTTTGGCTTCGGCGCTTCCTCGGTGGCTATCTTCGCCAGGGTCGGCGGCGGTATCTTCACCAAGGCAGCCGATACCGGTGCCGATATAGTCGGCAAGGTTGAAAAAGGCATTCCCGAGGATGACCCCAGGAATGCCGCCGTTATCGCCGATTTCGTCGGTGATAATGTTGGCGATGTTGCCGGCATGGGCGCCGACCTTTTTGAATCCTATGTAGATTCTATTATAGCTACCATGACCCTGGGCGTTATCGCCGCTTTTTCGGTTACCCTTGATAAAAGCCTGGTGCCCGATGAAGCTACCGCCTGGTTCCTGCCGATGCTGGTTGCCGCCGGAGGCATTCTGGCTTCCGTTATCGGCATCTTTTTAATAAGGGTGGGCGAGAAACTGGAGATGAAAGCCCTGCTTAACGCCCTCAGGCGAGGCACTAATATATCCGCCGTTTTAGCGGCTGGTTTCGCCTTCCTTTCCGTCTACTTTCTGAAAGCCGATATCGGCATCTTCTGGGCGATTCTGGTGGGTCTCGTCGCCGGTGTGCTGATAGGGGAGAGCACCAATTACTTTACAGCTTACGTTTATAAACCGACGCTTCGTGTCTCCGAATCCTCGCAAACAGGAGCAGGCACCAATATCGTCAGCGGTTTCGCCAATGGTCTGATGAGCACCCTGCCGCCGATTATCTTCATTGTTATCGCTATCGTGGTATCTTATAAAGTTGCCGATGTCTACGGCGTGGCTATCGCTGGCGTCGGTATGCTTTCCACGCTGGGCATCCAGGATGCCACCGATGCTTATGGCCCCGTTGCCGATAATGCCGGCGGTATCGTAGAAATGGCCGGTCTGCCCCCTGAAATCAGGAACCGCACCGACGCTCTGGATTCGCTGGGCAATACCACCGCTGCCACCGGAAAGGGCTTTGCCATCGGCGCTGCCGCATTAACTTCTCTGGCTTTATTGCTATCCTATGCCGAAGCGGCTAACATCAACTTTGCCAGCATCAGCTTGCTGGACCCGCTGGTTATTTCAGGGCTTTTCCTGGGCGCTATGCTGCCGGCCGTTTTTTGCGCCATGACATTAAACGCCGTGGGGAAAAGCGGTTTTTCAATCGTCAACGAGGTACGTCGCCAGTTCAAGGAAATCAAGGGCATTATGACCGGCGAAGCCAAGCCTGAATACGCCAGATGCGTCGATATCTGCACCAAGGACGCCATCAGGAATATGCTGGCGCCTGGACTGGTTACCATTCTTTCGCCTGTATTGGTCGGCCTTGTTTTAGGCCCGCTTGCTCTAGGCGGTTTCCTGGCCGGAGCTATCGTTACCGGCTTTATACTGGCGGTAGCCTTTGCCAACGCCGGAGGCTCCTGGGATAACGCCAAGAAATGGATTGAAACCGGCGCTTACGGCGGTAAAGGTTCGGACGCTCACAAGGCGGCTGTGGT